>DASRER010000013.1 GCA_035651995.1 Terriglobales bacterium
CTGCCCAAGACCTTCTGGGAGCGATCGCTATTCACCAAGCCCGCCGATCGCGATGTGGTCTGCCATGCCAGCGCCTGGGATGTGGACAACAAGAACGACTTGCGGCTGAAGATGTGCATTCAGGTCCGCGATGAGGACTTCGTAACCATTCATCACGAACTGGGCCACAACTTCTACCAGCGCGCCTATAACCAGCAACCTTACCTGTTCCGCAACGGCGCCAACGACGGATTTCACGAAGCCATAGGCGATGCGGTGGCACTCTCCATCACGCCCACGTACCTGAACAAAGTCGGCCTGCTGCCGCAGGTCCCGCAGGAGTCGCAGGATCAGGAGATCGCGTTCCTGCTCAAGCAAGGCCTGGACAAAATCGCGTTCCTGCCCTTCGGGCTGCTGATTGACGAATGGCGCTGGAAGGTATTCTCCGGCGAAGTCACGCCCGCCAACTACAACCAGGCATGGTGGGACCTGCGCCACCAATATCAGGGCGTAGCTGCGCCCGTACCGCGCAGCGAGCAGGATTTTGATCCGGGCGCCAAGTACCACGTCCCCGCCAACGTGCCCTACGCGCGCTATTTCCTGGCGCACCTGCTGGAGTTCCAGTTTCATCGCGGCATGTGCCGCGCAGCGGGATACACCGGCCCCCTTCACCGCTGCTCGGTGTACGGCAGCAAGAAGGCCGGCGCCAAACTGAACGCCATGTTGCAAATGGGACAGAGCCGTCCCTGGCCAGAGGCGCTGGAGGTTCTCACCGGAGAACGGCAGATTGACGGCGGCGCCCTGATGGGGTACTTTGCGCCGCTCAAGCGCTGGCTCGACGAACAGAATCGCGGTCAGAAGGTGGGCTGGACAGTTCCACGCTGATTCCTCCCCAGCGTGGAGCCGATCAGGTCATCGGCCGGAAGCTGAAGCCGAGCACTGCGATGATGGGCCATGTAAACGATCCAGCCGATCACGGAGACGCCGATGGCGCGCCACGTGCTCGTGTAGTCCAGCGCCTGGCGCACGGCGATGATCATGGCTACCAGCGTCCAGAGGGCGATGAACAGCATGGTCACCGGCCCCAGCAGGGGGATAATGCCCAGCACTCGCAGCAGGCCGGGAGCGGCGGAAAAGCCCGTGGTGGGCAGCAGTTGGCCGACATCGGCGTGTGTTTGCGGCTCGAAGAGCAGCTTTGTCCCGATGAAATAGATCAGAAATGCCCACGCGAACCAACCTAACAACGCCGCGATCAGGGCGATAACGAATCCATGCCGCTGGCCGAGGCCGGCAGCGATGCTGGAGAGAATTACCACCGCCAGGGCCTGTCCGGTTGCGCTGGCGTCTTTCTCAACTTCCTCATAGGTCGGGAGCGGCAGGGTTTGCAGCCGCTGCAACCCTGCCGTAGTCTACGCTCGCGTGCTTCTGTGTTACATCACCGATCGCTTGCAGTTTCCGGGGAACGACGGCGGACGCCGTCGCCGCCTGCTGGCCAAGATCGCCGAAGCCGCTCGCTGCGGCGTGGACTGGATCCAACTGCGCGAACGCGACCTGGCCGCGCGGGAGCTGGAGCGGCTGGCGCGGGAAGTGGTGGCTGTCGTGCGCGACGCCTCCAGCCGAACGCGCCTGCTGATCAACTCCCGCATCGACGTCGCCCTCGCAGCGGGTGCCGACGGCGTCCACCTGCGTTCGGACGACATCGCCGCCAGCGAAGCCCGCGTAATCTGGAGCCAGGCCGGTCGTCGAACCTCCGCGGGCGGAATTTTCGTGCCGCCGGTGATCGGCGTCTCCTGCCATACCACGGACGAGGTGCGGCTTGCCGAGGCGCATGGCGCCGACTTTGCCCTCTTCGCGCCCGTATTCGAGAAGCACGGCTCGGCCGGCGCAGGTCTCGAAGTGCTGCGCGCCGCCTGCCGGCCGCAGGCGGCTGGGGACAACGTCGAGGGACCGGGAACCTCGGCTATGCCGGTGCTGGCGCTCGGCGGCGTCACGCTGAAAAACGCGCGCGACTGCCTGCAGGCCGGCGCTGCGGGAATTGCCGCCATCCGCTTGTTTCAAGACAACGATGTGACTACCGTAGTCCAGCAGCTCAGGATAATCTCTGGTTAACATGAGGAAATGATGGCGTGGATTCACCTGATTGCGGCGGGTATTTGCGAGATCGTGTGGGCAATCGCGCTGAAGTACTCACAGGGATTCACGCGTCCACTGGCCAGCGGCATTGTGCTGGGCGTCGGTTTTCTCAGCTTTTATCTCCTCAGCCTAGCCGCGAAGTCGCTTCCCATCGGGACCGCGTACGCGGTGTGGACGGGAATCGGCGCCGCCGGCACCGCGATCCTCGGCATTGCGCTGTTTTCCGAGCCGCGCGACTGGCCGCGTCTGGCCAGCATCGCCTTGATCGTCGCCGGCATCGCCGGCCTGCGCGTGTTCTCGCAGCCCTGAGGTCGCCGCCGCGAACGCGCGTACAATCCTCGCAGGATTACAGGAGGTTCGACGGTGCGAATCCGGCCCGCTCTGGTTCTGCTTGCGGCCACGCTGCTGGTACCGTTCGCGCTCGCCGCTGAAAAGCCGAAGGTGCGCGCCATCACCGCCTTCGTGCGCTTCGATCGCGATCACTACCAGCAGCAAATCCGAGAGACGCTGGATTTCCTGCGCGCCGCGAAGGCGGAATTCGAACGCGGCGGATACGAGGTGCAGACCATCCGCATCAGCACGCAGCCATTTCCCGAATATGTGCGCGGGCTCTCGCCGCGGCAGGCGCTCGAGTTGTTCCGCGACTACGATGCCCTGGCGCAGAAGGAAGGCTTCGACGCCTCGATCGGCACGGTGTTTGTCGGGAGCCCGGCCGATCGCGAAATGGTGGATCTGCTCGCGCAGATACTCGCCTCCACCAGGACACTCAACGCCAGCGTGAGCATCACCTCCGATACCGGAGTGAACTGGAATGCGGTCGCAGGCACCGCGCACCTGATTAAGGCGCTCGCGGAGCGCACCCCGCACAGCCAGGGAAATTTCAACTTCACCGCAGCGGCCATGGTGCCGCCGCTCACGCCCTTCTATCCGGCGTCCTACCACCTGGGCTCGGGCCGGCAGTTTGCAGTGGCGCTGCAGCCGGCCAATGTGGTGGCGGAGGCCTTTACCGCGCCGGCAGGGGGAGCGGCCACGCCGGACTCCCTGCGCCAGCGTCTGCAGCAACTGCTGAGCACGCACGCTTCGAAGATCCAGGAGATCGCCTCCGCCATCGAGAAGCGCTCCGGGTGGAGCTACGCGGGCCTGGACCCCTCGCCCGCTCCGCTGAAGGACGTCTCCATCGGCGCGGCGATCGAGGCCTTTACCGGCGCGACCTTCGGCTCCAGCGGCACTCTGACCGCGGCCACAGCCGTAACCGCCGTGCTGAAGGCAATTCCGGTAAAGCAGACCGGCTATTCGGGGCTCATGCTGCCCGTGCTCGAGGACGAGCTGCTGGCCCGCCGCTGGGGGGAGGGGAAGATCACGCTGGATTCGCTGCTGGCCTACTCGGCCGTGTGCGGCACCGGCCTGGACACCA
>DASRER010000014.1 GCA_035651995.1 Terriglobales bacterium
CAGAAAATGTTGGAAATGCTCCTCAATCCGGATTATCTTCGCCATCGGGTGTAGGTCTCCTTTCCAGGAACGGCTTCGCTTGCTAGGCAAAGCCAACTTACACCCTCTCGCTTTTTACACAATCAACGTTACGTCACCCGCCGTACCGGCGAACTTGACAGAGAGACGACGTGCACATAAACTGCGACACGATGATTTCGACTTCCCAGAACTCTTTCATCAGCACCATCGCCATTAGCACCATGGCGATGAGCATGCGGCTGACCACAGCCGCCATGCAGAGTTCTGGCGAGGTTAAGAGCTGAAGCAGTCCTCTTAATTCAAAGGTTTCCCGAAACCCACTCGCCAACCGCGAGTGGGTTTTTCGTTTTGCGGAGATTCGCCAACGATGAAACGGTTTTGACTTTGGCCAACGACCAACGACCAACGAAGAGGCGTTATGACAGTCCATTACCAGCTGACGTGCCGTGAATGCGGCAAGACATGGGGCAACCAGCCCGCGTCCATCTGCGAAGCGTGCTTTTCGCCGCTCGAGATCAACTACGACCTTGACTTTGTGCGCCGCGAGCTGACGCGCGAGCGCATCGCGTCGCGCCCGCCCACGCTGTGGCGCTATGCTGAGCTGTTGCCACTGCCGCCAGGATACGAGCCGCCGCTGCCAACCGGTTTCACGCCGCTGGTCGCTGCGTCGCGGCTGGGGAAAACGTTGGGCAGCACGAACCTTTATGTGAAAAACGACGCCGTCTGTTTCCCGACGCTCAGCTTTAAGGACCGCGTGGTGGCCGTCGCCCTGGCGCAGGCTCGCCGTTTTGGATTCGATGCCGTCGGCTGCTCTTCGACGGGAAACCTTGCCAACGCGGTTGCCGCGCAGGCTCGCCGCCAGGGACTCGATGCCTGGCTTTTCATTCCCGCTGACCTGGAGGCCGCGAAGGTCCTCAACTCGCAGGTGTACGGCGCGCACGTGGTACGCATCGCCGGCAACTACGACCAGGTGAACCGGCTGTGCTCGCAGATTGCCGACGAGCGCCGCTGGGGCTTCGTGAACGTGAATCTGCGTCCGTACTACGCCGAGGGCTCGAAGACGGTGGGATTCGAGATTGCTGAGCAGCTTGGCTGGCGCTTGCCCGACAACGTCGTGGTTCCCATGGCCGGCGGCGCGCTCATCAGCCGCATCGCGAAGGCATTCCGTGAACTGGTCGCGGTGGGCCTCGTGGAACCGAAGCCGGTGAAGTTCTTCGGTGCGCAGGCGACGGGCTGCTCGCCCATCACCACCGCCGTGAAGGCCGGCGCGAAAGACATCGAGCCGCAGAAGCCGGCGACGATCGCCCGCTCGCTGGCCATCGGCAATCCTGCCGACGGACACGAAGCCATCGAGGTGATGACCGCGAGCGGCGGCTGGGGAGAAGACGCCGGCGACGCCGAAGTCGTCGCGGGAATCCAGTTGCTGGCGGAAACCGAAGGCATCTTCACCGAGACGGCCGGCGGCGTCACCGTGGGCGCCGCGCGCAAGCTGTTCGAGCAGGGACGCATCGCCGCGGATGAGCTCACCGTGCTGTGCATCACCGGCAACGGGTTGAAGACCACCGACGTGCTCACCGGCCGGTACGAGCTGGCCGAGCCGATCGCGCCGCGCCTGGCGGAGTTCGAGAAGGTTGCCGGCCCACCGCTTGCGGCTGAACTGGCCACGGCAGGAGGTGCGCGATGAGCATTGTCGTGCAGATTCCCACGGCGCTGCGGCGTCACACCGCCGGACAAGCGAAGGTCGTGGTGCCTGCGGCGAACAATTTGCCTGAGCTGCTCGATTTTCTGGGCGGCACGTTTCCCGACCTGAAGCCGCATCTGCGCGACGAGTCGGGCCAGGTGCGCCGCTTCCTCAACTTCTACGTCAACGACGAAGACATCCGCTTTCTCGGTAATTCCACTTATCGCTTCCAGGACGGCGACGAGGTCATGATCATCCCGTCGATCGCCGGAGGCAGCAGGGCAGGAGACCCATGGGCCTGATCGTGATGAAGTTTGGAGGAACGTCGGTCGGCGCGGCGGAGCGCATTCGCCAGTCGGCCGAGCTGGTGCGCGAAGCCGCGCGCGAAAGCGCCGTCGTGGTTGTCGTCTCGGCGCTTTCTGGCGTGACCGACGCCATCGTGAAGGCGCTGCACGCGGCGCGCAACGGCTCGAGCAGCGAGGTCGAAGCGCGATGCCGCGAGCTCGATGCTCGCCACGAGGCGGTGATCGCCGAGCTCTTCGCGCCCGCGGCCCGGGAAGCGGCCAGCGCGGCCGCGCGCGCCGGCGTGGCTCGCCTGGGTGAAGTCTGCTCCGGCGTGCTGCAACTGCGCACTTCCACGCCGCAGGTGCACGACATGGCGCTGTCGCTGGGCGAGGAGGTTTCGGCGCAGCTCTGCGCGTTGTACCTGGCGCAACTCGGCCTAGCGTGCGATTACGTGGACGCGGCGCGCGTGGTGGTCACCGACGATCGCTTCGGCGAGGCCGCGCCCGACCTGGACGCCACCCGCCGCAAAGCCCGCCAGGTGTTGCTGCCGCTGCTGGACTCCGGGCGCGTTCCCGTGGTCACCGGATATCGCGGCGCGACCGCCACGGGCCAGCTGACGACACTGGGACGCGGCGGCTCCGATTATTCCGCCACGCTGCTCGGCGCGGCCATCGGCGCCGACGAAGTCTGGATTTGGACCGACGTTGACGGCGTGCTGACCGCCGACCCGCGCGTCTGTCCGAACGCCGCCACGCTGGCGGAGATCACGTTCGGCGAAGCCGTGGAGCTTTCCTACTACGGCGCGAAGGTGATCCATCAGCGCGCCATCCGGCCATGCATGGAAGCGGGCATTCCGGTGTGGATCAAGAATTCATTCCAGCCCGATGCCGCGGGCACGCGCATTACCACCACCGGACAGGCGGGCTCGTCGCCGGTGAAGGCGGTCACGGCGGTCACGCGCGCGTCGCTGGTCACGCTGAGCACGCGCTGGGACGTGCACTTTGCCGAGGTTTTCGGACGGCTGCTGCTGCGGCTGGCGCACGAGCACGTGGACGTCCTGTTCACCACGCAGTCGTCGTCGGAAAACGCCCTTGGCCTGGTGCTGCGCGAGCGCGATACGGACGTGGTGGTGCACGCCATCAAGCGCCTGTTCCGCACCGAGCTGAAGCACGGCGTGCTGAATCCGATCGGCGTGGAGCGCGACGTTGCCGTCGTCGCGGTGCTCGGCCAGGCGATGAAAGGCGTGCCGGGAATTCTGGCCCGACTGTTCGGAGCGATCGCGCGGCGGAACGTCAGCGTGATTGCCGTGGCGCAGGGCGCCAGCGAGCTGAACATCTGCTTCGCCGTGCCGAGCGCGTCGGCGGGAGACGTGGTGCAGGCAGTCCATGAAGAGTTTTTCGGGAGCAAACAGGACGCGCTCGTGGAGACCGGCGCGGCCCGTGCCGCGGCCGGGACGCTTTTCACGTGACGCAAAACAGGGTACAAACTCGGGCATGAACGATGGCGCCCGTTTTGTCCTGCGCTGCATCGGTTGCAAGGCCGAAGTCGCCGAAGCAGCCGGAGATTTTCGCTGCGTTGAGTGCCGCGATCTGCTGGAAGTCAGCTACCCGTGGTCGGATCGCAAGCTGTTCGAAGGGGCCGACGCCGCCGCACTGAAGCAGACGTGGCTCTCGCGCCGCACGTCGCCGAAGGGCTGCGACCAGAGCGGCGTCTGGCGATTCCGCGAGCTGTTGCCCATCGTGCGCGACTTCGAGCACGTGGTCACGCTGCGCGAAGGCAATACGCCCATTTATGAGCTGCCGCGCTGTGCGGTGAGCGCGGGCGTGCAGCGCCTGCTGGCGAAGCACCAGGGGATGAACCCGACCGGCTCGTTCAAAGACACCGGCATGACGGCGGCGCTCTCGGTGGCGCGCGAGCAGAACTTCAAGTGGGTGGGCTGCGCGTCCACGGGGAACACGTCGGCGTCCATGGCCGCTTTCGCCGCGCGCGCCGGCATGCGCAGCCTGGTGCTGGTGCCGCAGGGCCAGATCGCGTGGGGCAAGCTGGCGCAGGCGCTGGAATACGGCGCGCTCACTTGCCAGCTCGCCACCGATTTCGACGGCTGCGTGCGCGTGCTCGGCGAGGTCATGCGCAGGTTTCCCGTGTACCTGCTGAACTCGGTGAACCCGTTTCGCCTGGAAGGACAGAAGACCACGGCGGTGGAGATGCTGGAACAACTCGAGTGGCGCGTTCCCGATCACGTCATCGTGCCTGGCGGAAATCTGGCGAACTCGTCCGCGCTTGGCAAAGGATTCCTCGAGCTGCGCGCGCTCGGGCTCATCGAAAAGCTGCCCAAAATCTCCATCATCCAGGCGGCGGGCGCCAACCCGCTGGCGCGCAGCCTGCGCGAGCATCACGGCGAAAAACTTGAGCCGGTGCGCGCCGAAACGCGCGCCACGGCGATCCGCATCGGCAATCCGGCATCGTGGAAGAAGGCGATCGCGGTGCTTAGGGCGACCACCGGCGCCTGCGAAGACGTGACGGAAGATGAGATCGCGATCGCCAAGGCCGAGATCGGCGCCGACGGCGTGGGCTGCGAGCCGGCGTCGGCCGCCACGCTGGCCGGACTCAAGAAGCTGGTGCACATGCATTTCGTGAAGCCGGGCGAGACCGCGGTGCTCATCCTGACAGGACATTTGTTGAAAGATCCCGAGTACACGCTCGATTTCCACTCGCGTCCCGCGGCCGATCACGATCACACGGCGCGTTCCCGCCGGCCGCCGCTCTCGCTCGAAGCTTCCGCCGACGCGGTGATCCACGCGCTGAACCAAGCCGGAGGCCATGCGTGATGGGGAAGCGTCGCCAGTCCGGAAAACGGAAGGCGGGCCCGCGCGCGTTTCAGATCGTGCTTCCGGCGACGTCTGCCAATCTCGGTCCGGCGTTTGATTGCGCTGCCCTGGCGCTTAACTTTCATTTGAAGGTTTCCGCCGAGGTTGCGGCCGAAGATCTCATTCGCGCGACCGGGCGCGACGAGGCAATTTGTGGCGCGCGCGAAGGCAACCTGCTGGTTGAGACCTATCGCGACGTGCTCGGGCAGGCCGGCAAGCCGGCGCCTTCGCTGGCACTCAGAATCGAAAACCAGATTCCCGTCGGCAAGGGCTGTGGGTCGTCGGCCGCGGCCCGACTGGCCGGCATCGCGCTGGCGGTCCACTTCGGCGGCCTCGGCTGGACCGACGAGCGAATCCTGGAGGAAGCGGTGCGGCGCGAGGGCCACGCCGACAATGCCGCGGCATGCTGGCATGGCGGCATCGCGGTGGCGCAAATGGGAACCGGCGCGCTGCACGTCGCCACGCTTGCCGCGCCACGATGGCCATTGCTGCTCGCTGTCCCAGCCAGGCCACTTGCAACGGAGAAGGCGCGAGCGGTCCTTCCCACGCAGGTGTCACGCGCGGATGCGGTTGCCAACGTGCAGAGCGCCATGCTGCTCGCCACGGCATTCGCGCAGCGGCGCGACGATCTGCTCCGCAGCGCGCTCACCGACAAACTGCATCAGCCGTACCGCGCGCCGCTCTGCCCCTTGCTCGATCCGCTGCGCGCTCTCGCCGGTGGCGACGGCATTCTCGGCGCCGTGTTGAGCGGCGCGGGCCCTTCGGTGCTCATGTTTCTCGCGCCGCGCGCGCCGCAGCCGCGCGTTGCGCGACGCGTGAAGGAGTGCCTGAGCGGCGCCGGGCTCGATGCCGAATTGATCTTCGCGCAAGCTGAATCGCGTGGCGCGCGCGAGCGCCGCGCCGCGCTTGGCGGGAAAGGAGAATCGAGGACATGAGCAGCCACATCGGCATCGGCATCGCCGGGTACGGAACTGTCGGCCGCGGGACCGCCGACGCGCTCGCGGCCAATGCGGGCGCCATCGCAGCGCGCACCGGTGTGCACATTGGCGTGGCGGCAGTCTGCCGGCGCTCAGCGATCGTGGCCGATGAGCTGCCCCGCGGCGCGCGCGCGCTGACGGATTGGCGCGAGCTGGTCGCGGCGCCGCACGTGGCCATCGTCGTCGAAACTATCGGGGGTACGGGCGAAGCGCGCGACCTTGTCCGCGCCTCGCTTGCCGCCGGCAAGCCGGTGGTCACGGCCAACAAGAACCTGATTGCCGAGCACGGCGACGAGCTGTTCGCGCTGGCGCGCGCGAACAATGTTCCGCTCGCCATGGAGGCTGCCGTCGCCGGCGCGGTTCCGGTGCTGCGCGCCATCTGTGAATCCATGTCGGGCGATCGCTTGCTCAGCGTGCGCGGCATTCTGAACGGCACGGCCAACTACATCCTGACGCAGATGGAGAGTGCGGCGCTCAGCTTCGCCGACGCGCTGGCGGAAGCGCAGCGCGCCGGTTACGCCGAAGCCGACCCGACGTTGGATGTCGAGGGCATCGACGCGCGCGACAAGCTCTGCATCCTGGCGCGCCTCGCCTTCGGCGGGAGGTTGCGCCCGGCGCAGATCGCAACCAGCGGCATCTCGCGGATCGCGGCAGTGGACCTGCACTACGCGCGGCGCCTGGGCGGGACGGTCCGCCTGATCGCCGCCGCCGAGCGCAACGGTCGCGGCTTCGAACTCAGCGTAAGGCCGTGGCTGGTGGACAAGCATTCCATGCTTGCGGGGGTGGAAGGCGCGCACAACGCCGTGCTCATCACCGGGGAGCGCGCCGGCGCGCAGATGTACTACGGTCGCGGCGCCGGCGGCGGACCGACCGGCATTGCCGTCGCGTCCGACGTGATCGAGATCGCGAGGCACGTCGCCGCCGGCACCCTCGCCTTCAAGCCGTGCTCAGCATTCCAGACGTGCGCCGACCTCACGCCCACGCCGGCGCCGCACCCGGTGAGCTGGTATCTGCGCCTCACCGTGCGCGACCGACCGGGCATCGTGGCGCGCGTGGCCGAAGCGATCGCGCGCCAGCGCATCAACATTGATTCGGTCGTGCAGGAGCCCGGCATGAGTAAGGACCGGCTATCGTTCGTTATCACCGTGGAGCCGGTTTCCGAGCCACAGGTCCAGCGCGCGCTGGAAGAGATCAACGGGCTCGACTTCATGCTGGAGCCGGTGCTGCTGCTGAGGATCGGGTAACGCAGTGGATAGTGAATAGTGGTTATTAGTGGTTTGCTATTCACTATCCACGATCCACGATCCACTTCATTTCCTCTCCAATCGCATATACGTCACCTGCGCAATGGCCACGTCGCGTCCTTGCGAATCGCGCAGAGTCACCGCTACGGGCACCAGGCTGCGGCCAAACTTGATCACCCGCGCCTCGGCGGTTGCATCGGAGTTGCAGGGCGCCAGGAAGCGGATGTTCATGTCGGTGGTGGTCACGCGCGCATCGGTCCCGGCGAGTGAAAGGATGGCGACGCAGGCGGCCGTGTCGGCCAGCGTCATCAGCAAGCCGCCGTGGAAGGACTCGAAAATTCCGTCGAAGCGGCGCTCGTAAGGCGCGGTGAGGACGGCTTCACCGGCGCCGGCGCGCTCCAGGTGCAGCTTGAGGGTGTGGGTAATCGGGATTGATTCGAGGCGGCGGCGGAGCGCGTCCTCGGGAACAACTGTGGCGGTCTTCGACATGTGCACCATTTTCCTCGCCGATGAATTTAACAGACGGCGCAGTTCGTCCCGGGGACCCTGCGCAGCAAGCAAAATATTTTCGTAACTAAACGGCGGGCCGCGACATCAGCAGCTCATGCTGGCAAAATTCCACGAGGGCGAGCTCGAGGTCCAGCGGCGCGCCGGCGTCCCCTCCGACGTACCGCTCGGCAAGAGCCTGCGTACGTCGATTCCCGCACAGGTGGAACCGTTTCTCGCCGAGCTGCCGTTCGTGGTGGTGGCCTCGGTCTCATTGAATGGCGATGTTTGGGCATCGCTGCTTTCCGGCCAGCCGGGTTTTCTGCGTGCGCTCGACGAGCACACGATCGCAATCGCCGCCGGGATCGCCACTCATGATCCGCTCTTCGCAAACCTGAGCAGCGGACCCGGCGCGCCGGTTGGACTGTTGGCCATCGATCTTGCAACGCGGCGCCGGGTGCGCCTCAACGGCAGCGCGCAACTACTCGGCGACGATGAAGTCCGAGTCGAAGTTGGCGAGGTGTTCTTCAACTGCCCGCAATACATTCAACTGCGCGGGCTCGAGCGGGTGGGGCAGGGCGCGCCCCTCGCTTTGGTGGAGACCCGTCGCGGTACGATGCTCACCCAGGAGCAGGTCTGCGCCATCGCGCACGCCGACACCTTCTTTATCGCGAGTGCTCACTCGTCGCGCGGCGCCGACGCGTCACATCGCGGCGGCAGTCCGGGTTTTGTGCGCGTGGAATCGCCGCGGCGCCTGCTCTTTCCCGATTACTCCGGCAACAACATGTTCCAGACGCTCGGGAATCTGGTGATGAACCCGCGCAGCGGGCTGCTGTTCGTGGACTTCATGCGCGGGTCCACCTTGCAGCTCGCCGGCGCCGCGCGCGTGCTTTGGGACGACCCCCGCTTGCCGCAGTTCCCCGGGGCGCTCCGGCTGGTGGAGTTCGAGATCGCGGAAGTCGTTCAGGCACGGGAAGCGATCGAGTGGCGCGGCGATGTGCTGCAATACTCGCCGGTGAATCCGCCGGCGCCCTCGGCGCTGCCCGAACCCTGAACCGCGGGCAGCGGCCCTCATTTATTTCCTCTCCGGCGGAAATCCGCTCTGCGGTCCTGGCGCGTACCTCCCACAGCCCGCCAAGGGCTCGCGACACAATCCGCAATTCGAGGAGATTCGGTATGAAGAAGTTGTTTGTCCTGGCATTGGCCCTGACGCTGACGGTGGGTACCTGCGCGTTCGCCCAGGGTATGTCCGGCGGCAGCGACAGCAAGAAGATGTCGGAGAACCCGCCGCTGAAGACCATGGCCGGCACCATCAGCGCCGACGGCACCAAGTTCACCCCCGACAAGGACAAATCCAAGTCGTGGGGCATCGTCAATCCGGAAGACGTGAAGGGGCACGAAGGCCATCACGTGAAGCTCCAGGCCCACGTTTACGCTGACAAAAACCAGATCCACGTCATGAAGGTGGACATGATCTCAGCCGACAAGATGGGGAAGAAGTAGTCCTGGGCGATCCGGCAAAAGAGCGGCTGCGGGCCGCTTTTTTGCTGCAAAAAGTGCGGGAACCGAGCCCCAAGTGCCGGGCGTACAACGAACCAATGGCCCTCCAGAGGCGCCCATTTGTTAACCGGGATAGCACCTAAAGGCCATAGTCAATAACTAACTTGGTACCACAACCTGCGACTAAAGTGTCGCATGTTGACGCATGTTTTTGCTTTGAATAGAAGCCCTTTCCCCCTATACTTTCATCCTGCGACGCCCTAGCCAGCGGCGCGGTGGTCATTTGTAAGACATCCCTAAGTTCCCAAAAACAGAGGAGATTCCCGTGAAGAAGATCGTGCGCATCCTTGCTCTCACCATGGTTCTGGCCGGTACGTACTCTGCCGCGATGTCCCCGGTTCGCGAAGCCTTCGGCGGCGGTGGGCCTGCGCCCTTGTGCGATCCGGCTAACCCGAAGTGTGACGTAGATCCCAACTGGTAGCCAGTAAAAAACACCCTGACCAGGTAACCAACGTAACGGACTTGGTGGCAACAACTTGCTTGTCATCAGGTGGGCGTGGAGGTATGCTTTGCCTTCGCCCAAATGACCAAATTCTTATTCCACGCGCTGTTTAACATCCAGCCTCTGCTGGAAGGGCTGGTTCTTTGGTTCATGTTCCGCCGTCATCTGCATCGGCGGTACCCTCTGTTCTTTTCGTTTGTGATTTTCAACCTTCTTTCCTGGTTCGTGTACCAGGTCGCCCACTCCATCTCCTACCGAGCGTACTTCTACGCCTATTGGACCACCTCGGCCCTGTACGCCTTGATGGCCTTCGCGGTCATCTACGAGATCTTCACCAGCATGTTCCGTCGGCATGAGGGTCTGCGAGACTTCGGCACGGTGCTGTTCCAGTGGTCGGGTGTGGTGGTGGTCATGATGGGCATGATGATGCTGGCCTCGGGATTCGGCGCGACGGCCCCCCAGATTGTCTCGGTCATCCTCAGCATCGAGCGCGCGGTCGGGATCATGCAGTGCGGGCTGCTGCTGCTCGTGGTTCTCTTCTCCTCGCACCTGGCGCTGACGTGGCGCCATCAGATTTCCGGCATCGCGCTGGGACTCGGCGTTTCCGCTACTGTCGAGTTGATCCTCTACACGCAGCGCATTCGCGGCGTGTTTGGCGACACCGCGCTGAACATGATGCGCATGACCTCGTTCGACATCATGCTGCTCATCTGGCTCGGCTACATGCTGCTGCCGGTCCCGGCCGAAGTCGTCCCCAACCTGCTGCTGCGTACGCAGCGCTGGAGCGAGGCGCTGGTGGATGCCACCATGCCCGAGACCGACCAGACGGTGCTGGTTGGTATACAAAGCATCGTGGACCGCGCCCTCACCAAGCGAAACGGCTCGTCGGACCCGGAAAAGAGCTAAGCGGTCCTTCATCCCTGACTTTTCCACTGCGCCGAGTTCCGTCTCGGCCGCGACCGCCACGTAACCCCTCGCAAACGGCTTGCGTCTAATGACAGGTGCAAGACGGGCCTTCCCCAGGGATCCAGGGACCCGGGCCGAACCTGCAGTCGGGTGCTGCAACGGCTCCGCTGTCCTTCTCCTCCCAGGCCGCCACCTGGGACGTTGCCACGCTTCCGCCGGCGTCTGACGCCGCGACCTCTCCTTCCGCCGCCGCATGGTTCCGGCTCCCATGGGCCATCGTTGTCTTCGCTGTGCTGCTGCGACTGTTGGTGATGACGGCCGGGCACACGTATCGCTTCAGCGGCAGTGAAGGGAACTTCGGCTTTGGATGGGAGAGCGGACGCATCGCCGCCTCGCTCGTCGCGGGCAATGGCTTCAGCTCGCCCTTTGCGCGTCCCACCGGCCCGTCGGCGTGGGTTGCGCCGCTGTACCCGGCGATCATCGCCGGCGTCTTCCGCGTCTTTGGCGTTTACACGTTCGCGTCCGCCTGGACGCTGCTGGCCCTCAACTCAGTTTTCTCCGCGCTGACGTGCCTGGCGCTCTGGGGCATCGGGGAAATGGCTTTCGACCGGCGGCTCGCCGTGTGGTCGGCGTGGACGTGGGCGCTGTTGCCATATTCCATCTATTGGGCCGTTCGGTGGGTCTGGGAGACGTCGCTTTCGGCGCTGCTGCTGAGCGTCGCGGTGCTGCTCGCCCTGCGGCTGGCGCGCGCGTCGCGCATGCGTGACTGGGCGTTCACGGGCCTGGTTTGGGGCGCGATCGCGCTCGCCAATCCTTCTATGCTGAGCGTCATGCCGTTTGCGCTGGCCTGGCCGGCGTGGCGAGTGATTTCGGCTGCTCGCCACAACTTCGCGCGAACGCTTCGCGGCCCGGCACTGGCCGCCGGCATCGGGCTGGCATGCATCACGCCGTGGCTCATCCGCGATTATCGCGTGTTCGGCACGTTCATTTTCATCCGAAGCAATCTGGGCGCCGAGCTGCGCATGGGGAACTCGGAAGCGGCCGAAGGGCTGTGGATGTGGTGGGTCCACCCCTCGCAGAACGCCGTCGAGCTCGACCGCGTGGCCCGGATGGGTGAAGTCAACTACGCACGCGCGCGCAAGCAGGAGGCGCTGCGCTTCATTGCCGCGCACCCGGGTCGTTTTGCGCGGCTGTGCGCGCGCCGCTTCGCCTTCTACTGGGCGGGGACGCCCCGCAATTACGAGTACAGCTTCGGATCGCGCGCGCGCACGGCGTTGTTCGTCCTCTCGTCGGCACTGGCTGGCTGGGGACTCGTGTTGGCCATTCGTAACCGGCGTCGAGGGGCGTGGCTGTTTGCTGCCGTCATGCTCGTGTACCCTGCGGTTTACTACATAACGTTCCCGCACCCGCGTTATCGCCATCCCATCGAGCCCTTGATGACCGTTCTCGGACTCTACGTGCTCTCACTGGCTGTGCCGCGACGCCTCACTCAGGGCGCAGCGCCCGAGCCGGAGCCGCTCACCGCCCTGCCTGAGGCTGCCTAGCCTTCCAGCAAACCAGTGGAAGCTCGGCTATAATCAAACGTTCCGCCATCTTCTTTTGGAGTCATTGGAATGATTCGTTTCCTTCAAACCCCTGGCCCGGCCAAGAAGATTGTTCTCGGCGGCATTCTGCTGGTCATCTGCGTGGCCATGGTCATCACCCTCGTTCCCGGCGGCATTCTGGGCGACAACTTTGCCGGCGGCGCCCGCGGCACGCTGGCCAAGGTCGGCAATCAGGAAGTGACCTCGCTGGAAGTCCAGAACCTGGCCCGCCAGATCGGCCGCCAGCAGTTCGGCGGACGCGTGCCTGAGCAGCTTGTCCCGTTCCTGATGCAGCAGGCCGCCAACAGCCTGATCCTGCAGAAGGCCATGTTGCAGGAAGCCGATCGCCTGGGCTTGCGCGTGACCGACGCCGAGCTCCGCGACGCGCTGCGCCAGGGTGAGTTCGGGCGCGCTTTGTTCCCGAACGGTAACTTCGTCGGCCAGGAAGCCTACGACAACTTTGTCGCCCAGAACTTCGGCATGGGCGTGCAGCAGTTCGAGCAGCTCTTCAAGACGCAGCTGGCGCTGAACAAGCTGCAGAGCGCGATCGCGGCCGGCGTGGGTGTGACCGACGACGAGGTGCAGAAGGAGTTCCAGAAACAAAACACCAAGGTGAAGCTCGACTACGCCCTGCTGACGGCGGACGAGCTTGCCAAGCAGGTGAAGCCCGCCGAATCGGAGCTGCGTGCGTTCTACGAAGCCGGCAAGAACACGCGCTATGCGAGTTCCAGCCCCGAGAAGCGCAAGCTGAAGTACATCGTGGTCGACACCTCCAACATCGTGGAACAGGCCAAGAACCAGATCAAGCCCGCCGAGATCGAGGCTTTCTACCAGCAGAACCAGGACCAGTACCGTGTCCCGGAGAGCGCCAAGGTCAGCCACATCCTGATCAAGACGCCGCCGCCCGGCCCGGACGGAAAAGTTGACGCGAAAGGCGATGCCGAAGCGCGGCAGAAGGCGGAAGACATCCTGAAGAAGCTGCGCTCGGGCGCCAATTTCGCCGAGATGGCGAAGAAGGAGTCGCAGGACCCGGGCAGCGCCAAGAACGGCGGCTCGCTGGGCACGATCGAGCGCGGGCGCACGGTTCCGGAGTTCGAGCAGGCTTCATTCAGCCAGCCGGTGGGCAAGATCGGCGACCTAGTGAAGTCCACTTACGGCTACCACATCATTCGCGTGGACGAGCGCACCGAGGCGCACCTTAAGCCGCTCTCCGAGGTACGCAATTCAATCGCTGATACGCTCGCGCAGCAGCGCGCCGCGACAGCCGGCGATCAGCTGGCCAACCGCGTGCTGAACGCGGCGCGCAGCGGCGGCCTGGAGAAGGCCGCGGCGGAGAACCACCTGAACGTGGTGACCACCGACTGGGTCAAGCGCAGCGACTCGCTTCCCGGCGTCGGGGTGAACGGCGAGTTCATGGCCGCCGCGTTCAATCAGCAGAAGGGCGGGCAGCCCGAGCTGGCCAAGACCGCGCAGGGCTACGCTGTGGTTCAGGCGGTGGACGTAAAGCCTGCGTCGGCAGCCACCTTCGAGGAGATCCGCAACCAGGTGGAGGGCGAGTTCAAGCAGGAACGCGCTGTTGGCATGCTGGGACGCAAGGCGCGTGAACTGGCTGATCGCGCACGAGCGCTGCACGATCTGAAGAAGGCGGCCAAGGAGCTGAATGTTCCCGTTAAGACGAGCGAACTGGTCACCATCGACAGCCAGGTGCCCGACTTGGGCGGAATGAGCGGACCTGTTTCCGTGGCGTTCGACATGAAGCCGGGCGAGATCAGCGACGCGATCAACATTCCGGCGGGCGAAACCATCATCCAGATCGCCGAGAAGCAGCAGCCCTCGGCCGAGGACTACGCCAAGAAGCGCGAGCAGATCCGCGAGACGCTGGTGCAGAAGAAGCGCCGCGACCGCATGGACCTGTTCAGCGGCAGCCTGCGCGCCCGCATGGAGAAGGACGGCAGCATCCGCATCAACCAGGAAGAGTGGAACCGCCTGTTCGGCAGCGCGCCGCAGCAGGGATAGTCATTCTGCCGAGACGCAGCTGGCTACGTCCCGCCGCGCGAGGAGGCAAACTCGCCGCGCGAGGAGGCAAACCTCAGGCCGCTCAATTGGGCGGCCTTTTCTTTTCCCACGCCTTTGGCCAGCAGCAGCGCGTGGAAGCTCTCGCCCATTCCCGCAGGCGTGACCAGGTGCTTGAGTTGCAGCGCGCGTTTGGCGTGCTCCTGCGGCCGCGTGCTGTCTTCGAAGATTTCCGCGAACTGGTCCGCTTCGCCGATGCCCATGAGCAGCTGAGATTGGGTCACCATGGCGACGGGCCCGATTCCGGCGGCGCGCGCCAGCTGGCCGAGCGCGGTGAAGTTCACGTGCGCGGTAATGTCCTGCTCGCCGGGCGCTTCGTACGGATCGCGGCTCAGCGTGTGCCGGCGGAAGGCGGCGATGGTCCCGCGATGGCGCCCTGCCAGCAGCTCGCCCCGCGTGTAGCCGTAGTCTACGGCGAGCACGAACCCGCGATGGAATGCTCCCGCGATCTGCCGGAGCCACTCCCTATAAGCCGGCGCTGCTTCCACACGCTCACCGTTTTCCGGGTGGACGCCGTAGCGATCGACGAATTCCAGGACCTCGGCTGAGGGCGGCGCGAACTGCTCGATGAAGTGCTGGTCGCGCATGCCCACGCGCACCTCGCCGCGATAGTCGAGCACTTCCACCGGCAGCGCGTCGAAGAACTCGTTGGCGAACACGATGGCATTCCCCGCAGGCGCGAGTTCGCTCATCCCCGCATGCACCGACGCGCGTTCCTGGGCGATATGCGGCCCAAACGTTGTCTGCAAGCGTGCGCGAAGCGACGGAGAGCTTTCAACGAGCCGATATCGCGCCGCCGCGTAGAAGCGGGGGTACTTCCTCTCGGCGTTAGCGAGCACATCCTGCGCGAAAAGGCCGCGGCCAGGCCCGAGTTCGATTACATCGAGCGATGGCGGCTCGCCGAGCGCGCGCCACATCTGGTCGAACTGGCGCGCCAGCAGGCGTCCGAACACGGCGCACACATCGCTCGACGTGTAGAAATCTCCGCCTTTGCCGAACTTCTCTTCCGCGCGCGAGTAGTAGCCCAACTCCGGGTGATAGAGGCAGAGCTCCATGTAGCGCGAGAAGGGAACCGGGCCGCGCCGCGCGATCTCTTCGGCGATGAGGCGGCGCAGCGGCGAGTCAGCCGGCGCCGGAGTCATTGGCCGCGGTTTGCCGATGGTGTTCATCACCGCTGATGCGCGTCCTGCTTGTTCTGCGGCGTGCGCACGAACATTTCGATCAGGTAGTCGTGCAGGCAGTCGAACAGCTGCCGCTGGAAGGTCCACTCGAACTGGGGATGATCGAGATCGCGCGGGTGCATCTGAAAAAAATAAGTGTGCACCGGCACGGACGGATCCTTGAAACGGATGATCACTTCCACGCCGTCGCCCTTGGCGCGCGCGCCGAAATCGAGCAGCGGGTGCTCGTAGAGCTCGAGCTGCCGCAGAACGCGCTCCAGGCGCGGCGAAGAAACGGGACCCATTCCGGAATTCTACAGTGCCGCAAGCCATGGTTTACACTGCGGCCATCCTGCTCCCGGTTACGGCACAAGTCGCGCTTACCTCGATTGCGGACGGCCATTCTTGAAGCCTGGCTCGCTGTTGCGCGTTGCCCTTGCGCTCCTCGTCCTCGCGGTCATGGCGGCGAACATCGTTCTCGCGGTGCAAGGAATTCGCGCCGGCAGCCGCGGAATGGCCGACTGGGCCGGCTTCTACCTGGCAGGCCGAATGGTTGCGGACGGCCGCTCAGCCTACCTCTACGAACTGGCGGCGCAGGTGGACTACCAGCAGCGCCTGTTCGGGATGGTCCGGTCGACCGTGCCGTTCAACCATCCGCCCTTTGAGGCACTGGTCTTCGCGCCGCTGTCGCTGCTGCCGTTCGCGCAGAGCCTGTACCTGTGGGCGCTGATCAATGTGCTGTTGCTGTTCGCGACGGCCCATTGGCTGCGTCCGCTGCTTTCGGCGGAGATACCGTGGCGCGAGGCCGCGGTTTGGTGTCCGGCGCTGGCGTTTGCGCCGATCGCAGTGGCGCTGATGCAAGGACAGGACTCGGTGCTCCAGCTCTTCTTCTTCGCGCTGGCGTTCATCGCGCTGAAGAGGAACAGAGACGCTCTCGGCGGCGGCGTGCTGGCCCTCGCGCTCATCAAGTGGCACCTGGTCGTTCCGGTCGCGCTCATCCTGCTGCTGCGGCGCGAGGTGAAGGCGATCACCGGTTTCGCGGCGGCGGCCGCGGCGCTCATGCTGGTTTCGATTGCGGCCGCCGGCGTTGATGGCGCGATGCAGTACCCGATGCTGCTCAAGTACACCGCCGAGCTGCTCGATCTGCCGAACGCCATGCCGAACGTCCGCGGGTTCATTGCCGCGTTTAGCGTGGGCGAGACGTTCCTCCGGGTGGCGACGATTGCAATCTCAGTTGTCGTATTCCTGCTTGCCGCCGTGGCGCCACGTCCGGCGGAAAAGCGCGGGCTGTGGTTCGACCTCGACTTCGGGCTGGCGATCACGGTGGCTGCGCTGGTCGGCTACCACGTCTACCTGCACGACCTCACGATCCTGTTCCTGCCGCTGATCCTGCTCACGAGTGCGCTGGTGGAGCACAAGCGATGGCTTGGGCTGCTCGTGCCGTCGCTGTTTCTGTTCCTTCCGGCGTACCTGATCGCGTTCGGCGGCGCGTACCTGGGGATGCTGGCAATCCCGGTTACCGCGCTGGCCGCGGCGCTTTGGGTGGAACGGCGGCGAGCAGCGAGCGTTCCTGTTTAGAACTGCTACTGATACCTCAGCGCTTCGATCGGGTCGAGGCGCGAAGCCTTCAGCGCCGGAATGATTCCGCCGACGACGACGAGGATGATCGTCGCAGCGACCGGCGTGGTGAGGTCGAGGCGCAAGTGGATGCCGGCTTCGGAGCTGTCCATGAAGGCGCAGCCGGGCCTTCGTCGCTCCCGAACATATACCCTCCCCCCTCGGTGTTGAATGGAATCAGGAGGTTAGCGGCGAAGGTCTGTTGGTGGTCTGTTGATCTAAAGGAGTTACACGCAAAGTATGTTGTCTAAAGGGGTTAGCGGCACCCGGATTGTCAAAGAACGAAGCCCGCGCGTGTGCGCGGGCCTGCTTCAAGGGTAGCAGGTTGTGGGGGAAGAATGGGAAGGCGCGAGGAAAATTTAGTGCGCCTATTTCGTGGGGGTTGCGCGGAAATCGGGGGTCCCCGGGACTTGACAGACATCTCACGCATTCGCAGGAGAGACGTCGGGCGCTACGCGAACCAAGGGCCCAGCCGAGGGCGGCTGGGCCCATCGACATTTTTTTGACGGCACATAGCGGATAGTTGGCGCCGGGCCGGCTGCGCGATGCTGGGTCTGCGACGAAGAAACTTTCGCAGAGGAGAGCATCATGGATCGCATTCGAGTGGTTGCCATGCCGACATATACGGCAAACAAGGTCCGGGAATCGATGAAGTCGCCGGGCTACGGGCATCCGGCGCACGTGGAGGTGGCGACCGGGTACGGGCCGTGCCGGCATTGCCTGCGGACGTTCCGCGTTGGAGAGGAGCGGCGCATCCTGTTCACGTTCGATCCGTTTTATGGCTTAGAGCCACTGCCGCTGCCTGGGCCGGTGTTCATCCACGAAGAGGAGTGCGAGCGGTACGACGAGCGCGGCGGATTTCCCGAGGATTTGCGAGCGCATCGGCTCACGCTGAATGCTTACGGCGCGGGGCGCCGGCTGCTGGCGCAGGAGTATGTGGATGACGGCGCGGTCGAGCCGGTGATTGAACGGCTGCTCGACGACGTGGGTGTGCGGTATGTCCACGTGCGTGACACGGAGGCGGGGTGTTACGACTTTCGGGTGGAAAGAGGGTGAGGCAATTGCTCAGGATGACAACAAGGAACTACTCGTAACGCAGGGCTTCGATCGGATCCAGGCGCGAGGCCTTGATGGCCGGGACCATGCCGCTGATGAGGCCAACGACGGCGAGGATCAGCGTGGCGGTGAGCAGCGACTTCATTTGAATCACCAGGCGGATATCGCCCATTTCGCCGTTCTTGGCCAGGGCGCTGTACAGGGTGAGCGTCCCTACTCCATACGAGATGGCATAAGAGATAAGGATGCCGAGCACGCCTCCGGCCGCCGTAATGGCCATGGCCTCGGCCAAGAACTGCATGAGGATGTGGCGGCGGCGCGCGCCCAGCGCTTTTTCCACGCCGATTTCGCGGGTGCGCTGCGTGACCGAGACCAGCATGATGTTCATCAGGCCCACGCCCCCGATGCCGAGGGTTAGGGTGCCCACGAAGCCGAGCAGAATCTGGAGTCCGGCGCTGATGATCTCGAACTGGCTCAGCCGCTTCATGCCGTTGAAGACCCAAACGGCGCGGCGGTCGTCGGGACGGAAGTTGTGGGTGGCGGCGAGCGAGGCGCGCACGGCCTGCTCGATTTTTTCGTACTGCATGCCCTCGTAGTCGAACCAGATGCCGTCCACGTAGTAGGTGTCGCGCAGAGCGCCCATGGCGCCGGCGGGGATGTATATGCTTTTGTTGACGCTGTCGTTGCCCTCCTGCGGCTTGGGTTCGAGCACGCCGATCACCTGGAAGCTGACGCCGTCGAGCCGAATGTATTCACCCAGAGCAGGCGCGCCGCGGAAGAGTTCAGCCTTGGCGTCGGGGCCAATGACCACGACACGGGCGCGCTGGGCGTTTTCTTCTTCGTTGTAGAAGCGGCCTTCGGCCATGTCGAGATTGCGAATCCGCTGAATGGCGGTGGTGCCGCCCTGCGCCCAGGTGTCGAGCGTATGTTCGTCCCTCTGCACTTTCACCGACTTGCCGAACACGGGCGTGATGTGGCGCACCAGCGGCACGGTCGCGACGATGTGGTCAATGTCGTCCTGGGTAAAGCGGACCTGGGTGCCGGCCTTCTGGCCGCCGGCCTGCATGGAGGTGCGTCCCGGGAAGACGCCGATGACTTTCACGCCCCAGGTTTCGAAGATGTTGCGGATGGCGGTGCCAAAGCCGGCGCCGTAGGCGAGCAGCAAAACGACCGTCGCGATGCCCCAGGCCATGCCGATGATGGTGACCATCGTGCGGCGGGAGTCGTGCCGCATGGCGAAGTAGGCCTGCGCGATTACGTCGCGGGTCATGGCGTTATTCCTTCCTCAACGCTTCCACCGGCTGGAGCATGGCGGCACGGCGCGCGGGATAGAGTCCGGCGACGATGCCGGCAAAACCGAGTGCGCCGATGGCCAGCGCCGCCGAAGCCGGCACCAGGGTCGGCGGATCGAATCCCGGCTGCGACGGCAGAGTGTGCAGAAAGCGCATCAGGCCGGCGGCGGCAGCGATGCCGAGTCCGCCGCTGAACAGCGTCAGGAACAGGCCCTCCAGGAAAAACTGCGTGAGCACGCTGCGGTTGGTGGCGCCGAGCGCCTTGAGCAATCCGATCTCGCGCGTGCGCTCGGTGACCGAGACCAGCATGATGTTGATGACGCCGATGGCGCCCAGGGCAAGCGTGATCAATCCGACGGCGCCGAGAAACAGGTCCATGGCGGTGAAGATCTTGCCGACCATCTCCTGGTTGGCGATGGTGTCCCACTCATTGAACTCAGCGATGTCCGGGTCGAAGCCGTGGCGCTGGCCGATAATCTGGTGCGCCTGGCGCTTGGCCTCTTCGTTCGCGCCGCGCACGCGCGGCTGGTAGTTGATGAACGAGATCACGTTGTCGGAGGGCACGCCCTTGAGCGGGAAGTAGACGCGCATGGTCGAGTAGGGGATGAAGGCGCGCGTGTCCTGCGCCTGGCGGGTGTCGCGCGAGACGTCCTGCAGCAGGCCGACGACCTCGAAGCGGACACCGTTGAGCAAGATCGTAGAGCCGAGGGCGGGACGGCCGGGGAAGAGGTTCTTCTTCAGATCGACGGCGATCACGGCGACGTTGCGGCGCTGGGCCTCGTCGGCGTCGTTGAGCCAGCGGCCGGCATCGACCGGCACGAAGCGCACCTGGTTGAACTCGGGGGTGACGCCGGTGACGCCGGCGCCGCTGTTGCCGAATTCGCTCACCGCGCGGATGTCGCCCCGCGACAGGATGGCGGCGGCGTTGCGCACGGCGGGCGATGCCTTGATCGCCTGGAAGTCGTCGTAGGTGAGGTAGTACTGGCGCGTGCCGGTGTGTCCCTTGACCGCGGGCGCGAGGCCGGAGAAGAGGAAGATCACGTCTTCGCCGAGCTGGGAAAGCTGGCGGCGGTTGCCGCTGCGGAAGCCTTCGCCGACGCCGACCAGGAGCAACAGCGACCCCACGCCCCACGCGATGCCGAACATGGTGAGAAACGAGCGCAGCTTGTGCGCCCAAAGCGTGCGCAGGGTTTGGCCAACGATGTCGAGCAGCAGGCGCATGGGGGCGAGCAGCGAAGTGCGCCGGCGCGGGCGCAGCTCCGCTTGCCACTGAACACATTGCGGAACCGCCGCCGGTTTCACCGCCAGCACGCCCATCCCGCTTCGACGTTTACAGACGCCCGAGGCGAGCCGGTTGTTCCACAATTTGTTTACACGCAGCAGTTTATCCCGAGTAGCTGCCGGAACAAACCAGCAGGGAGTTGGGCGTACCGGGTACCGGGCGGCTGCGGCGGCGGCACTTTTTCAATCAGGCGGGCTGAGTTTCTTCGCCGCGGGCGCTGATTCCGCGGACGCGTTTTGTGGATAGTCGTACACGCCGCGTCCGGACTTGCGGCCGAGGCGGCCTGCCTTGACGTACTGCACCAGCAGCGGCGCGGGGCGGAATTTTTCCCCGAGCGTGCGGTGCAGGTATTCGAGGATGTGCAGGCGCGTGTCGAGCCCGACCAGGTCCACCAGTTCGAACGGTCCCATGGGGTGATTCAGCCCGAGCTTCAGCGCCTTGTCGATGTCGGCGGCGGAAGCGATCCCCTCCTGGAGCATGTAGAAGGCCTCGTTGCCGATCATGGCGTTGATGCGGCTGGTGATGAAGCCGGGCGACTCCTTGATGACCACCACTTCCTTTCCCATGCGGCGGCCCACTTCGACGGCGGCGGCGAGCGTGGCGTCGTCGGTTTCCAGCGCGCGCACGACTTCCAGCAGCTTCATCTTGTGCACGGGGTTGAAGAAGTGCATACCGAGAATCTTGGGCGCGCGATAGGTCACGCCGGCGATCTCGGTGATACTGAGCGACGAAGTGTTCGACGCCAGGATCGTCCCGGGACGCGAGATTTTGTCGAGGAGCGTGAAGATCTCGATTTTCGATTCCATCTCCTCGGGGACGGCCTCGATGACGAGGTCGGCCTGGCGGGCGGCGTCCTCGAGCGACGTGGCGTATTCGAGGCGGGCGAAGGCGGCGTCGGCGTCGGGGCGGCTGACCTTGCCGAGCTCGACGGCCTTGTCGAGGTTGCCGCGGATTTCGGTTTCCGCTTTGCGCAGCGCGGCGGGAAGAATGTCTTCAAGGATGGTGCGGTAGCCGCCGAGGGCAGCGGCGTGGGCGATGCCGCGCCCCATGATGCCGGCGCCGATGACGGAAATCGTGCGGACTTGCGGCGTCGCGCCCGGCATCAGGCGCCGCGCTCCAGCTTTTCCAGCACGGTGATGAAGTTGGGATCGGACTTGCGCATGTAGTCGGCCAGGCGCTGCTTTTCCTCGGGGGTCATGAAGCTGAGGTTGGCGGTCACGCGGCGGAGCGTGGCGGCAATGTCGTCGACGTAATTCATCATCCGCAGAAGTTCACCGGAAATCGGCATCAAGTCTCCCTCGCCCGACAGGGCCGGAACGCGGCGGGCGAACAAGTATTTTCATCGGTAGGGCGTGGTTTAGTAAAGCCGTGTCATGCGATTGGCTGTTTTGCACAAACTCGCCGGCGCCCCTGACGCCACAAAGACGAATAGCAAATCACAGGTAACCGATAATCTGCATCTAAGTACGGGCGATGGCGAGCAGCCCGGTAATTCTTTACGGCGAAGGGACGGGTGTTTCCGAATGCCTTGACCGGCTGGCGTCGCGGCGGTGGCAGAACCGTCCGCTGGCGACGTACCGGCTGCAGTTCAGCTCGCAGTTCCGCTTCGAAGACGCGCGGCGCATCGCGCCTTACCTGCACCAGCTCGGAGTAACGCACTGCTACGCATCGCCCATCCTGCAAGCGCGCACCGGCAGCCAGCACGGCTACGACATCATCAATCACAGCGCCATCAATCCCGACCTGGGCAGCGAGGCCGAGTTCCGTGAGTTTGCGCGCGAGTTGCAGTCGCGCGGCATGGGGCTGGTGCTCGACGTGGTGCCGAACCACATGGGGGTGGGCGAGGGCACGAATCCCTGGTGGCAGGACGTGCTGGAGAACGGGCGCGCGTCGGCGTACGCGAGCTTTTTCGACATTGACTGGTGCCCGCTGCGGACCGAGCTGCACGGCAAGGTGCTGATCCCGATCCTGGGCGACCAGTACGGCGTGGTGCTGGAGAGCGGGCAATTGCGGCTGGAGTTTGCCGAGGGGCGCTTCACGCTCACTTATTTCGAAAAACGCCTGCCGATCGATCCGCGCAGTTATCCGCTGATCTTTGAAGCGAAGCGCGAAGCGCCAGAGTGGAACGCGCCGCCGCGTCCGGCAGAAAACAACCGCAACGCCGAGGCCGACCTGGCGGAACTGGATTCGATCCTGGCGGCCTTGCGCGGGCTTCCGCCGCACGACACCGCCGACGCCGACCTGGCGGCCGAGCGCCGGCGCGAGTGGCTTGGCCTGCGCCGGCGGCTGGCGCTGCTGGCCGAGCGGTCGCCGGCGGCGCAGCACGAGATCGCTTCGGCGCTGCGGCTGGTGAACGGCGCGCCCGGCGACAGCCGCAGCTTCAACGCGCTGCACCGGCTGCTCGAGGTGCAGGCGTATCGCATGGCGCACTGGCGCGTTTCGGCCGAGGAGATCAACTACCGGCGCTTCTTCGACATCAACGACCTGGTCGGTCTGCGCATGGAGAACCCGCAGGTGTTCGCCGAGACGCATCGGCTGATCCGGCGACTGCTGGCCGACGGCAGCGTGACGGGACTGCGGGTGGACCATCCCGACGGGCTGTTCAATCCCATCCAGTACTTCACGCGCGCGCAGATGCTGTACGCGGCCAGCCAGTGCGGCGGTCCGGAGCCGCGGGCGGCGACGGCAGAGAACGGGATCGAGAAAGACATCGAGCAGGTGTTCGGCTCGCACGACTGGATTGGCGCGCACGCCCCGCTGTTCGTGCTGGTGGAAAAAATCCTGGGGCCGGGCGAAGAGCTGCCGCGCGAGTGGCCGGTGGACGGCACGGTCGGCTACGACTTCACCAACCTGGTGAACGGCGTGTTCATCGAGCCGCGCAACGAGCGCGCGCTGACCACGCTGTACCATCGGTTCAGCGGCCTCACGACGGATGTGCCCACGCTCATCTACCAGAGCAAGAAGCTGGTGATGGAGAGCGCGATGTCGAGTGAGGTAACGGTGCTGACGCACCTGCTGGCGGAAATCTGCCACGCCGACCGGCGGGCGCGCGACTTCACGCTGCAATCGCTGGCCGACGCCACGCGCGAGACGATCGCCTGCTTCCCGGTATATCGCACGTACATCGACGAGCGTGGCAACATCAGCGAGCGCGACCGCGCTTACATCCATGCGGCGATCGCGCACGCGCGGCGCCGGAACGAGACGACCCCGGCGGACGTCTTCCATTTCCTGCGCGACATCCTGATGCTCGTGCCGCAGCCGCGCGACAATGCCGACAGCCATCGCCGGCGGCTGTACTTCGCGCTGAAATTCCAGCAGCTCACCGGACCGGTGATGGCCAAGGGCCTGGAAGACACGGCGTGCTACGTCTACAACCGCTTTGTTTCGGTGAACGAGGTGGGCGGATCGCCGGCGGCGTTTGCCACCTCGGCGGATGAGTTCCATCGCGGCAATATGCTGCGGGCCGAGCGCTGGCCGTTCTCGATGCTGGCCACCACCACGCACGACACCAAGCGCAGCGAAGACGTGCGCGCGCGGCTGAACGTGATCAGCGAGATGCCGCGCCAATGGGCCACTCAAGTGATGCGCTGGCGGCGCGCGAATCGGGCGAAGAAGCGCGTGCTCTCCGACGGACGCGCCGTGCCGGACCACAACGAGGAGTATCTGCTCTACCAGACCCTGGCCGGCGTGTGGCCGTTCGTCGCCGCCGGCGCGTCGGTGACCGAGCAGGAACATCAGAGGCTGATCGCGCGCGTGCAGGACTACATGACCAAGGCGGTGCACGAGGCCAAGGTCAACCTGAGCTGGGTGAATCCGAACGATGAGTACGTTCAGGCGCTGCGCGAGTTCGTGGCGCGCATCCTGGAGCGCGGCGAGAAGCGGCGCTGGCGCGCGCCCGGCTTCGTGCAGCAACTGGAAGGGATGCTTCCGCCGTTGCAGTTCCACGGCGCCATGAATTCGCTGGCCCAGGCGGCGTTGAAGATGGCGTCGCCGGGCGTGCCGGACTTTTACCAGGGAACGGAGCTCTGGGACTTCAGCCTGGTGGACCCAGACAACCGGCGGCCGGTGGACTTCGCGCTTCGGCAGCAGATGCTGACCGAACTGGAGCAGCGCGCGAATCGTTCTGCGTGGCCTGAGCTGTGCTCGGACCTGCTGCGGGAGTGGACGTCAGGCGCGGTAAAGATGTGGACCGTGCTGCGCGGGTTGCGCTTCCGGCGGGAGAACGCGGCGCTGCTCCAGCACGGCGGGTACACGCCGTTGTTCAGCCTGGTGGAAAAGCAGCAGCACGTGTGCGCGTTCGCGCGCACGCACGAACGGCAGATGGCAATTGTAGCCGTCCCGCGATTCAGCTACACGCTGATGCGAGCTGCACTGGCGCCGCCGCTGGGCGACGCCTGGGGAGCGGCGGAGCTGGGCCTGCCGCCGCGGGCGCCGGCAGAGTTCACCAACATCCTGACGGGAGAAAAAGTGCGTGTGACAACGGCGCGGACGCTGCTATGCCGCGAAGTCTTCGCGCACTTCCCGGTCGCGCTGCTCGCCAGCCACTGAGGGCGGCGGCAGGCGGTCGCTGACTTCGGCGAGCGCGGCCAGTTTTTCCGCCAGCGCCGGCGTGAGCGCGCCGGACGAGAAGCGCCACGTCCAGTTTCGGTCGGGGCGGCTGGGCGTGTTCATGCGGCCCTCGCTGCCGATTCCCAGCACATCCTGCAACGGAACAATCGCGAGCTCGGCAACGGAGTTGACGGCGGCGCGGATCATCGCCCAGTGAATGCCGTCGCTGCCGAGGCCGAGATACGCCTCGATGGCGCTGCGCTCGGCGCCGTTGCGCGACTGCCACCAGCCGACGGTCGTGTCGTTGTCGTGCGTGCCGGTATAGACGACGGTGTTGGGGTCGTAGCGGTGCGGCAGGTAGATGTGCGCGCCGGGATCGCCGAAGCCGAATTGCAGCACGCGCATGCCAGGAATGCCAAGGCGCTCGCGCAAGGCGTGCACTTGGGCGGTGATGTGGCCGAGGTCTTCGGCGATGAAGGGCAGGTCGCCGAGTTCGCCGCGAAGGACGTTGAACAGATCGTCGCCCGGGCCGGGGACCCAACGGCCGTGGACCGCGGTTTCTTCCGAGGCGGGAATTTCCCAGCAACTTTCGAAGCCGCGGAAGTGGTCGAGGCGGATGATGTCGCATTGCGCCAGCGCCCAGCGCATGCGCTGCACCCACCAGTCGTAGTGGCGCGCGCGGAGCACGTCCCAGCGATAGAGCGGATTGCCCCAGCGCTGGCCGGTGGCGCTGAACGCGTCGGGCGGGACGCCGGAGACGACTTCGGGCTGGAGCGCGGCGTCCATGCGGAAGATGTCGGTGTGGGTCCAGACGTCGGCCGAGTCGAGGTCCACGAAGATGGCGACGTCGCCCACGATTCTGACGCCGCGCGCGTGGCAGGCGGCGCGCAGCGCGCGCCACTGCTCGAAAAAGGCGAACTGGATGACGCGCTCGGTTTCCAGTTCAGCGGCGAATTCCCTGCGCGCGTGCTCCAGCGCCTGCGGTTCTCGCCGCGCCAGCGCCGGCGGCCAGGTGTTCCAGCACTGGCGGTGGCGCCGCCGGTGCAGCACTTCGAAGAGCACAAAATCCTCGAGCCACCAGCCGTTCAGCCAGCAGAAGTCCTGGAAGCGCTTGCGGTCGCCGCCGTTGGCGGCGCTGAGGAAATTGGCGGCGGCTTCGCGGAGCAGCGGAAGCTTGGCGGCGCGGACGCGGTCGTAGTCCACGTGTCCGGCGGCGCCGGGGAGGGCGGCGACGCGATCGCGCGCGATCCAGCCGCGCTCGGCCAGCCGCTCCAGGCTGATCAGCAGCGGATTGCCGGCGAAGGCGGAGGTGGAAGAGTACGGCGAGTGGTTGACGCCGAGGGGCGAGAGCGGCAGCACCTGCCAAAGGCCCTGGCGGGCGTCGGCGAGGAAGTCGAGAAATTCGTAGGCGGCCGGGCCGAGGTCACCGATGCCGCCGCGCGACGGCAGGGAAGTGGGATGCAGCAGGATGCCCGAGGCGCGGGGGAACGGCATGGACCCTCATCATACCGAAGTTGCCAGTTGGGGCATGGGGTAATTGGGAAGTCGGGTGATCGGGAAAAGTCAAAGGCAAGAGCTAACCACAAAGGACACGAAGGAAGCACAAAAGGACACGATGGATTCCTTCGTGCCCTTAGTGAACCTTGTGTTCTTTGCGGTTCGCTTTCGCCTTTCAATTACTCGATTACGAAATGACGCAATGACCCGATTCGCTCAGTCCCCCAGCCCTTCTTTCCGTTCGCGCTGATACGGTGCGGACAAATACTTGCGCGCTTCTTCCTGAGCGCCCTGGGTGTCGTCGTTGGTCTGGAGCGCCTGGCGATACTCGTTGGTGGCGCGGTCGCGCTGGCCGGTGATGTCGTAAATCTTGCCGAGCTGGATGTGGCTCCAGACCTCGGTCCAGCGCGGCTCGCCGTCGCCGTTGAGTGACTCGCGATAGGCGTTGGCGGCGGACTGGTAGTTGCGCTGGAGGAAGAAAACTTCGGCGATGCGGTAGTGCGCCAGCGAGCTGTTCTTGTTGGCCTCCAGTGCCTGCTGGAACTGGCGCAGTGCCTCGGCCAGGTCGCCCTGCTGCACCAGTTGCTGTCCGCGCAGGATGGCGGTGCGCACCTTCAGCTCGCCGGAGTTCTTCAGCACCCAGTTGTTGGGATCGATGTTGATGCGGCGCGGCTTGCCGAACGTGTCCACCGAATACGGCGAGTCGGTGCCGGAGACTTCGATGCGCTTCATCTCGCTCTTGCCGTCGGTGTCGATCTTCAGCTCGACGGGCATGCGGAACAGGTCGAGGTCCTGGGAAATCTGGCCGACCACGCGGAAACCGTTCTTGGTGCGATAAACGGTGTACTTGTTCTTGAACTCGGGCGCGCCGGTGGAATCGAGCCACTGGTTGAAGAAGCCGCTCAGGCGGACGTTGCCGCCCAGGGCCTGCTCGCAGACCAGGCGGAAATCCTCCAGCGACGCCGGCTTCGCCGCGAACCGGGTCGCGAAGTTGTGCATGGCGTTGGTGAACGGCCCGTCGCCCATGATCCACCGCAGCATGTGCAGGATCATGGCGCCCTTGTCGGTGGTGAGCGACTGGAACTCGGGCGAGAAGGGGTCGAGCTTGCCGACGCCGGAGAGGGGAATGTTGTCGTAGGCGAGCGCGCCCACGGAAATGTCTTTGATGCCCTCTTCGAAGGCCTGCTGTCCGGCGGCGTTCTCGATGTAGCGCGCCTCCGAGTAGCGGGCGAAGCCGTCGACCAGCCAGAAATCTTCACGGTTTACCGGACTGACGGAGACGCCCCACCACTGGTGCGCGATGGCGTTGGCGAGCAGGCGGTAGTTGGTCTTCTCGCTGATGGAGCGCGAGGCGACGGCAGCGATCTCCGGCGCCCAGGCCGAGGGCACGGTGTCGTCGGGAATTTCGACGATCTTGATGGTGGCCGAGGGCGCGGCGCCGTAGAGCAGCGAGAAGTACTGGAACTCGCGGCCGGCGGTGTCGGCGTAGGCTGAGGCCAGGTCCTTGTGGTTCGGCTTGAAGTAAAGGTGCAGGTTCACGCCGCCGGGAGTGGCCGCGGTTTCCACAAAGTTGCCGGCGATGATCGTGCCGGGGAAGCTGGGCTTGTCCCAGACAAAGGTGTGTACAGTGCGCGCAGGGCCCCCGGCGGCGGTGGGCGGTGGCGCAGGCGGAGAAGGCGGCGCGGCGCGTCCCCTGGCGCCCTTCGCCGGAGGCGCGGCCTTCGGCGCCGCCGCGACTGCTGCCGACACGGCCGACATGCTCGACTTGCCGCTGCCGATCACGGTCACGCCGTAAGGCGCGGTGAGGTTGATGGTGGCGGTGAAGCGGTTCACGCCGTAGCCGGAGACCGGGAACCAGCGCCCTGCATATAGAAGATAGGAAGTGTCGTCGCCAATGTAGGCGAGCTTCAGGCCGGGCACCGGGCTGTCGTCGCCGGAAACCAGCGCGCCGTCGTAGTCGACGGTGAGCGTGGTGGATTCGCCTTTGGGCAGCGCGGCGGGCAGCGGGATGCGGATGGTCGAATCCTGCGTGACGCGCTCGACCGAGAGCACGTGTCCCGAGGCGTCTTCCACCTTCGAGGGATGGAGCGCGTTGTGCAATTCGAAGACGGCGGTATTGATGTCGTCGAGCGCGGTGAACTTCACGCGCACGCGCGCGGCGAGACGATGAGTGCGGGGAGTGATTTCTGCGTCGATCAGGTAGTCGTCAACCCGGAGGCGCGGCTTCTCGGCGGCAAAGGCGGGCAGCGTCGCGATCGCGAGCAGAAGAAGGGCCGCGGCACGAACCAGGGGACGCCGGGCGAAATTCGTCAAGAGGGACTCCAGAGGTGCTGCTGAGCGCTTTGATGAATATTTTCTCAGGAAAGATGCGGCGGCACCAGCGCGCGAAGCAGTTTTCATGCGCGGGCCTCGGTCTTTCTCAGGCCTTTCACCTGATCCAGGATCGCCAGCACCGCGCGCGCGGCGCGCTCGGCGGCAGTCTCGGGCCCGGAACTGGATGCGCGCAGGCGGTTGCGGATGCCGGCCAGGCCTTCAAGCATGGCGCGGCGCGGCCCGCCTTCGGGAATGATGCGGCTTAGTTCCTCAAACACTCTTTGACCGGTGAAGTCGTGCTGAACAAGCTCAGGGACGACGCGGCGTCCGGCGATGAGGTTGGCCATGGCGAAGTTGGAGACGGTGACCAGCTTGCGCCCGAGCATCCAGCTCAGCGGCGTAACGCGATAGACCATTACGAACGGTGTGTTCATCAGCGCGGCTTCCACGGTCGCGGTGCCGCTGGCCACCGCGGCGGCGCGAGCGTGCTTGAGCGCGGCGCGGGCAACGTGGTCGCCCGCAGCGATGTGGACTTTCACGCCGTGCTGCGCCTCCAGCGGCGCGAGTTGCTCTTCGAGCCAGGCGGGTCCGATGGTCGGCGCCAACGGAAGTACGAAGTCGCAGTTGCCGCCGGATTTCTGCAATAGGCCAGCGGCGGCGATCATCTCCGGCAGGTTCAGCGTAATTTCCTTGCGGCGGCTGCCGGGGAGCAGAGCGATCCAGTGCCGCTGCAGATCGAGCGCGTGCTGCGCCCCGAAGTCTTCTCTCGTGATCGGAGGGGGCGTGACCTCGGCGAGCGGATGTCCCACGAATTCCGCGTCGACGCCGCGCTCGCGATACCACTTTTCTTCGAAGGGAAAGATCACCAGCACCTTTCGCACATAGCGGCGCACGCGCCGGACGCGCCACGGCCGCCAGGCCCACAATTGCGGGCTTACGTAATAGATCACCGGAATGCCGCGATCTTGCATTCTTCTCGCCAATCCGAGGTGGAATCCGGGTGAGTCGATCACGACAGCCGCGTCGGGCCTTCTCTCGACGGCCGCACGCGTCGCTCGGCCCCAGGCGCGGAAGATGGCCGGCAGGTGCCCGACGATCTCGGCGATGCCGAGCACGGCGATCTCCCGCGAGTCCACCACGATGTCGGCGCCTGCGGCCCGCATGCGGTCGCTGCCCACGCCGAAGACGTCGAGCGACGGGTCGAGGCGGCGGAGCGCCTCAATGAGATGCGCGCCGTAGAGTTCGCCCGATGCCTCGCCGGCAGAGATGAGGAGCTTCACAGAGCCATTAAAACAGGGAGGACGCAGAGGACGCAGAGGAATTTGCCACGGCTGTTAGCCAGCATCGATCCGCGGCCGGTTTGTCTCGAAGCGGGAAACTCGAAACTCGAAACTGCTTTAATCGTCCGCCCCGACCGGCAATTCGGGCGAGGGCGCCGGCGGGGCGCCGGAAATCTCCTGGTCCTTGTACTGGAGCTGGTAGAGCTTCCAGTAGATGCCGCGCTGGGAGAGCAAAGCCTGGTGCGTGCCGACTTCGCGCACGCGTCCTTTGTGCATGACAACGATCTTGTCCGCTCGCTGAATGGTCGAGAGGCGGTGCGCGATGATCAGCGACGTGCGGCCGGTGAGCATGCGGCCCAGCGCCTCGCGCACGCGGAACTCGGTTTCCGTGTCCACGCTCGAGGTGGCTTCGTCGAGGATGAGGATTGGCGGCTGGTGGGCGAGCGCGCGCGCGAAGCTGATGAGCTGCTTTTGCCCCGTGCTCAGCGTGGACCCGCGCTCGTGCACGGGCTCGGCAAAGCCCGAGGGCAGGGTGCGGATGAAGTCGGCCACGTTCACATCTTCCGCGGCCTGCTCCACCGCCTGGCGTGTGACCCAGTCCGAGCCCAGCCGGATGTTCTGCTCGATGGTGCCGGTGAACAGGAACGGGTCCTGCAAGACGACGCCGAAGCGGCGGCGCAGCTGACCGAGCTCGACGTCGCGGATGTCGACGCCGTCAATCCTGATGGCGCCCTTTTGCACGTCGTAGAAGCGCAGCAGCAGCGAGATGAGCGTGGTCTTGCCCGCGCCGGTGTGTCCTACGACGGCCACGGCTTCGCCAGGTTCGAGCGTGAGCGAGACGTCTTTGAGGACCCAGTCGGGCTCGGGAGCGGAGCTGCGCTCCGCCGGCCTGGAGGCGACGTCCGGGCCGGCGCGATTTTCTTCAACCGGCAGGTTGCGATACGCGAACCACACGTGGTCGAACTCGACGCGGCCGGGACCGGTGAGGTGCTTCGGAATCGCGGGCGAGGTGATCTCGGCCGGCGTGTCGAGCAGCTTGAAGATGCGCTCGCTCGACGCCATGGCGGCTTGCAGGATGTTGTATTTCTCGCTCAGGTCCTGGATGGGGCGGAAGAAGCGCTGCGCGTACTGGATGAACGCTACCAGGACACCGAGCGTGGTGATGCCGCCAAGCACCTGGTGTCCGCCGATCCAGATCACGCTCGCGATGGCAACGGACGACAGCAGTTCGACGACTGGGTAATACACGGCGTGCGCCATGATGGCGTCTTTGAAGGCGTCCATGTGCACGCGGTTGACCTGCTCGAATTTTTCGTACGAGCGCTGCTCGCGGTTGAACAGTTGCAGCACCACGATGCCGCTCACGTGCTCCTGCAGGTAGGCGTTGATGCGGGCGATGGCGACGCGAATGCGCCGGTAGGAGTCGCGCACCTTCTTGCGGAAGATCATGGTTGCCCAGAAGATGAACGGCAGCACGGCGAGGGTGACCAGCGCGAGGCGCCAGTCCATCCGGAGCATGATGAGGATGATCCCAGCGAGAACGAATATGTCTTCGAAAATCGAGACGACACCGGCGGTGAACATGTCGTTGAGCGCGTCCACGTCAGTGGTCACGCGCGTGACGAGGCGGCCGACCGGATTCCTGTCGTAGAAGCCAAGGTGCATCGCCTGCAAGTGCCGGAAGATCTGACTGCGCAGGTCGAACATCACGTTCTGGCCCGTCCACTGCATGTAGTACGTCTGCAGGAAGTCGAGGACGAAGCTGAGCAGCAGGGTGCCGACGAACAGCCCCGCGACCTGTGCGATGCCCACCAGCGGCCTAGAACTCAGCCAGGGGTCGAGGAACGAAGTGCGACCGGCAGGGGTAAGGTACTTATCGATGGCGACCTTGGTCAGGTAGGGCCCGAGGACGTCGGCGCCGGCCTTCAGGACGATCGCAGTGAGGGCGACAACGACGTGTCCGGTATAGGGCTTCAGATACGTAAGCAGCCGTTTCATGAGACGGCTGTCGTATGCCTTGCCTAAGACCTCTTCCTCGTGAATGTTGGCCATCTGCTGGGATTAGAGTATCGCAGGAAGAAAACCGTTTCACGTTGTTCGTTTCCCGTTTCCCGAAACAACCCAGGCAAAGGCTTCACCGCGGAGCCGCAGAGGACGCAGGAAAATCAGGAAGGTCATCCTGAGGGAGCCCCGCCGCGGCGGGCGAGTCGAAGGATCCCTACCTGACCACGGACCGTGGTGCGAGCAGGGATGCTTCGACTGTGACCCGCTATGCGGGCCTCCGCTCAGCATGACACAACCCCAAGGCGACTAATCCACGTGAAGGAAAGAATGGAAGTCCACGCGTCTGGGAGCTGCAAGATTACGAATCCTCTGCGCCCTCTGCGCCTCTGCGGTGAATCGCCTTTACGCCGGCGCCGGCACGAACGGCAGCGGCTGGCCTTCCACGATGGCGCGAGGGTTGGCGTCGACCATGGCATGGGCGGTCTGGGGGTCGGCGAGCCTGGCGAGTTCTTCGCGCGCGGCGGAGAGCACGGGCGGACGGCTGCGCAGGTCGTGCGCGTCGGTGGCGATCACGTGCGCCGCGCCCTGCGACATGAAGCGCAGCGCCGCTTTTTTCGCGATCGGGCCCCAGCGCCCGGTGAGCGCGTTCGCCGTGATCTGCACGATCGCCCCCTGCCTCACCCACGCCTGCACCAACTCAGGCCGCCGCTGAAGGATCGGGTTGCGCTCCGGGTGCGTGATGATCGGAACCAGCCCCTGCCGCTGCAGCAGGCCAAGGTGTTCGCTCGCGTTGGGCGAAATGGCGAAATCGCTAAATTCGACCAGCAGGTAGTTGGTCGTGCCGATGCGGTAGCGCTCGGGATGATCGAGGCAGTCACGGATGTTCTCATAGGAAAAATGGAAGTCGCAGCCGAGCGAGAAGTTCAGCAGGTTGCCGGAGATGTCTTTCAGGCGTGCGAGGCGCTCCTTCAGGTCGTCGCGGTTGTATGCGTACTCTTCGTTGGCGTGCGGCGTGGCCACGATGTGGCGAATGCCGTCGCTGGCCGCCACGCGGCACATCTCGGCGGCCACCTCCCAGGTCCTGGGCCCGTCGTCCACCTCCGGGATGATGTGGCAGTGGATGTCAACCATGCAGGAGCAGTTTCAAGTTTCCAGTTTCAAGTTTCAAGCAAAACCGGCCAGCCTTCAACGCTGAGGACGCGGAGAACGCCGAGGAGCGCAGGGGAACTGATTCAAAGAACACTGCGTTCTCTGCGTCTCTGCGGTGAACGGGCCTAGATCAGTTCCGTCACCGGCTTCGACGGTTTGCCCTGCGACTGCGCCACGGCCGGGTAGGTGACGTGTCCGGCGAAGGTGTTCACGCCCTCGCGAATGCCGGGGTCGCTCTTGATCGCCGCGGCCGGGCCCATCTGCGCCAGCTTCATCACGTACGGAAACGTTGCGTTGGTGAGCGCGAACGTGGAAGTGTGCGGCACGGCGGCGGGCATGTTGGTAACGCAGTAGTGGACCACGCCGTCAACCGTATACGCGGGGTCGCTGTGGGTGGTGGGGCGCGCGGTTTCGATGCATCCGCCCTGATCAATGGCCACGTCCACGATGACGGCGCCCTTCTTCATGCGGCTGACCATGGCTTTGGTGACCAGCTTGGGCGCGGCGGCGCCAGGGATGAGCACGCCGCCGATGACCAGATCGGCGTGCTCGGTGGCCTTGGCGATGGTGTAAGAGTTCGAAGCGAGGGTGAAGACGCGGCCGCTGAAGATGTCGTCGAGTTCGCGCAGGCGGTTCAGGTTCAGGTCAATGAGGCTGACAATGGCGCCCATGCCGAGCGCGATCTTGGCGGCGTTGGTGCCCACAATTCCCCCGCCGATGATGCACACCTGCGCCGGCGGCACGCCGGGGACGCCGCCGAGCAGCACGCCGCGTCCGCCACGTTCTTTTTCCAGGTAGGAGGCGCCGATCTGCACCGACATCCGTCCCGCGACCTCCGACATGGGCGTGAGCAGCGGCAGGGTGCCCGCCTTGTCGCGAATGGTTTCGTAGGCGATGCCGCTGACCTTGTGCTTCAGGAGCTGATCAGTGAGTTCGGGCAGCGGCGCCAGGTGCAGATACGTGAACAGAACCAGGTTGTCACGCAGGTGAGGGAACTCGCTCGAGACCGGCTCCTTGACCTTGACCACCATTTCGGCGCGGCGCCAGACGTCGGCGGCCGTGGAGACGATTTCGGCGCCGGCCTGGCTGTAGTCCTGGTCGGCGATAGAGCAGAGTTCACCGGCGCGCGTCTCGACGAGGACTTTGTGGCCTGCGTCGGTGAGGGCCTTCACGCCGGCCGGGACGATGCCGACGCGCGATTCGTGGTCTTTTACTTCCTTGGGGACGCCGATAACCATTTTTTCTGTTGCTCCGCCGGCGACGCGCGGCAGCGGAGTGTTCTCCTGGTCAGCATTGCACCGTCCAGTGGGCGTTGGAGGGCGCGGTTAGTTATATCAGGTTGAGCGCGTTTTTCTGTGCGGCGGCGTGTCCGCGCAGGCAGCCGGCCCGCCCTGCCAGTCAGGCGCATCGTCCTTTTACCGGCAACGAGTGGTTCTGGAAAGGGCTATGCTTATCGAGTTCCCGCCGCGGAGTTCACCATGCCGCGCTCCCGCCGGAAGTCGATACCAGCAATCCTGCTGCTATGCGCCGCGCTTGCGCTCATCGTGCCCTCGATGGGCTGCGACGCGGTGATCGCCTTCTCCTCGGTGAACGGCTGCCTGACGTTCGTCGCTGCCAGCGGCAACTGCACCATCTTCCACGTAACCGACGGCTCAACCCTGTTTCTTGTCGGTGGAGCGATTCCGCCGCCGAACGCCAGCGTGCGTTTGACCGGCACGTTTGTTCCGACCATGACCGTCGTGACCTCGTGCACGGTGCTCTCACGCGGATTTCAGGTGAACTCGTTCACCGTGCTGGCGCCGACGTGCGGGTTCTAGGTTCGTCTTCGCCCCACGGGCGTGGGCAGGGAGACTGCGCCCACATTCGCGCCGCAAAAAGCGCGGCGCGAACGCAGGGCACCATCCGGTCCTTGGTTTTTGCGTTTAGCCCGAAACTCGAAACTTGCAACTCGAAACTGCCATTTCACTCCGGCCGGTCGATCTGGGCGCGCTGGAGCTTGTCCGAGTAATCGATGTAGAGCGACTTCCACTCGCTGTAGAAGTCAATCGCAGCGGTCCCGCCCTCGCGGTGTCCGTTGCCGGTGGCCTTGGTGCCGCCGAAGGGCAGGTGCACCTCGGCGCCGATGGTCGGCGCGTTCACGTAGGTGATGCCGGTGTAGAGGTCGCGCATGGCGCGGAACGCTTTGTTCACGTCGCGCGTGTAGATGGATGACGACAGGCCATACGGCACGTTGTTGGCGATGGCGATGGCTTCGTCGTAGCCGTTGCAGGGAATGACGGAGACGACCGGGCCGAAGATTTCTTCCTGCGCGATGCGCATCTTCGGGTCAACGTCGCCGAAAACGGTGGGCTCGAAGAACCAGCCGTGCTTGTGCTCGGGGCCGGTGAGGCGATGTCCGCCGGCGAGCAGCTTCGCGCCGTCTTTCGTGCCGACCTCGACGTACCTGGTGGTGGTGTCCAGCTGCTGCTGGTTGATCTGCGGGCCCATCTGAACGGATTCATCGAGGCCGTTGCCGACCTTGAGCGACTTCGCGCGCGCCACCAGGCCATCGACGAACTCGCGATACACGCCCTTCTGCACGATCAGCCGGCTGGCGGCGGTGCAGCGCTGGCCGGTGGTGCCGAAGGCGCCCCAGAGGGCGCCGTCGAGGGCGAGTTCGAGGTTGGCGTCGTCGAGAATGATGATCGGGTTCTTGCCGCCCATTTCGAGCGAGCAGTGCTTGAAGGTCTTGGCCGCTTCGGCGCCGACGATGCGCCCGACCTCGCTCGATCCGGTGAACGAAACCGCGCGGACGTCAGGATGGGAAACGATGGGCGCGCCCGCTTCCGGGCCGAAGCCGGTCACGATGTTGATCACACCCGGCGGCAGCCCCGCGTCCATGAGGGCCTGCACCAGCTTGAAGGTGGAGAGCGGCGTGTCTTCCGCCGGCTTGATCACGCAGGTGTTGCCGCAGACCAGGGCGGGGAAAAGCTTCCACGACGGGATTGCCATGGGGAAGTTCCACGGCGCGATCATGCCGCACACGCCGATGGGTGTGCGCACGCTCATGGCGAACTTGTTGCGCAGCTCCGAGGGCACCGTCTGGCCGAACGTGCGGCGGCCTTCGCCGGCCATGTAGTAACCGGTGTCCACGGCTTCCTGCACGTCGCCGCGGGTTTCGTGCAGCACCTTGCCCATCTCGCGCGTCATGTCGCGCGCGTACTCTTCCTTGCGCTGGATGAGCAGCTCGCTGGCGCGGAAGATGATCTCAGCGCGGCGCGGCGCCGGCACCAGACGCCAGCTCTCGAAGGCCCTGGCGGCGGCGGCGACGGCGTCGGCCACGTCGCGCTCATTCGACCGCTGGAAGATGCCCACGACCTCGCGCGTGTCGGCCGGATTCAGGTTCTCGAACGTCTGGCCGCTGTGTGACGCGACCCACTCGCCGTTGATCAGGTTCTTGTAAGTCTTCGCTGCCGCGCCAGTGGAGCGGGCTGCCGTGGAGACGGTGTCTGCGGTTGCCATGAGGGTCCCCTGCGATGAATTCCAACTGTTTATCGTACCGTAATGTGACAGATTGCTCTACGCGGGCGAAGGATTCGCCGTGGGACTCAACGCGGAGGGCGCAGAGTACGCAGGGGAGCGCGGAGGAAAACAACAGGCAAAAGGAAAACCGCCTCAACGAGAAGGAAGGCCGATTCAAGTATTCGTTTCGAGTGCTTCTTCTTCGTTTTCGTTTCCTCTGCGGCTCCTCGGCGCCCTCAGCGTCCTCCGCGTTGAAGCCCCGAGTTCTTTTGGCCTTTTTCTGCCCGCGGGACCCGTGCCAAAAGGTGCTGAACGGGGGTGCCTTGGCAGTTAATCACCTTATATCCGCAGGGTTTTAGCTGTGGTACTCTGACCTCAAAATCGGCCTGCAAATCCTTATTTCTGAATGGCACCGGGCAGAAAATCCGACCCGATGATCGGCTGGGTCACGATCACCTACCGCAGCGTGATCCTGGCGGTGCTGGGACTGCTTCTGCTGGCCGGCATGGTCTTGTACATCGCTTTTCCCGACGCCACCAAACGCGTGCTGCAGCGCGTGGAAAACGCCATGGCGGGCAAGGGCGTGACCGACAACAAGCCGAAAGAAGGGCAGCAGGCGGCCAACTTCACGCAGCTCGATGGGACCGTGCGCGTGAAGAAGCACGACAGCAACAACTGGATTTCCGCCGACTTCACCGTGCCGCTGGAAAAAGGCGACGTGGTGCAGACGGCCTCCGACGGCATCGCGAAAATCGTCTTCGCCGACGGCAGCAACTACGTGGTGAAGCAGGATTCGCTGATCGTGATCGAAGAAAACTCCACCGACGCCTCGCAGCGCACGCAGGTTTCGGTGCAGGTGACGACCGGTACGGTGGACCTCTCGACCTCGACCTTCACGCAGGGCTCGCGTTCGGGCGTGTCGGTGGCGGGAGCCAGTGCAACGTTCGCGCCCGAATCGTCGGCGCAGGTGCGCAACGATCCGCGCGACGACAGGCACGAGATCATGGTGAAGAAGGGCTCGGGCGAAGTGACGCGCAACGGTGAAACCGTGGCCCTGACTTCGTTCGAGCGCGTGAGCTTCACGACTGATTCCAGGATGGCCAAGAGCAAGGAAATCAGCCCGCCAACGCTGATCTCGCCGCAGAACATGGCGCCCATTTTCATTTCCGGCGGCGCCAAGACGCAGGACTTCCTGTGGACGCCGGTGGCGCTGGCCAAGCTTTACCGCGTGCGCATCTCCAAGAACCCGTACTTCTCCTCCACCGTGTACGACGAGAAGACGAGCGCGACGCAAGCGCGCGTGCCCAACCTGAAGGAAGGCAACTACTACTGGCAGGTGCAATCGGTGGACGCGACCGGGCGCGAGTCGGTGGAGAGCGAGCGCAACCGCTTCACCATCATTCCCAAGTCGGACCAGCCGGTTGCGATCCAGCTCGAGCTGCAGCCGTTCGTGCAGCACGGCCACATCCTGGAGATCAAGGGACAGACTGAGCGCGAGGCGCGCGTGATGGTGAACGGCAGCGAGGCCGAAGTGCGGGACGATGGTTCGTTCTTTTATTTCACCAAGCCGCTGCCGCCCGGCGAAAACCTGATCACGGTGACGGCGCAGAACACCCGCGGCGGGACGCGCACCAGGCAGGAGAAGGTAGTGATTCAGCGGTAGGCCGCTCGAGCCAAAGGAAGGCTTGAGTGGGGCGCCGCGACAGGTTCGGGAAGCCCGGAAAAACGGAGGCGAGACACGGCCGGCCATGTCCGGCGGTGCGCCGCGGGCGCTCCCGAAAGGCGAGTACAATTTGAGAGTAGCCGGCCCTCCGCCGAAGCCTCTCCACAGCCAGGGCGCACCCCGAGAGCCAGCAAGAGAGACGCAGCACACCATGTCATCGAACGGCTTCCATAACACATCGCGGTTCAACAACCTGCGCTCGCTGTTCAGCATGTTCTCCAGCGACCTGGCCATCGACCTGGGGACGGCGAACACGCTGGTGTATGCCAAGGGCAAGGGCATCGTGGTGAACGAGCCCTCCATCATCGCCGTCAACAAGACGACGAACGAGGTGGAAGCGGTCGGCAAAGAGGCCAAAGAGATGCTCGGGCGCACGCCGGGCAACATCGTGGCCATCAAGCCGATGAAGGACGGCGTGATCGCCGACTTCCGACACACGGAGAAGATGCTGAACTACTTCATCCAGAAGGCGCACAACCGCAAGATGCTGGTGCACCCGCGCATCGTGATCGGCGTGCCCTCGGAAATTACCCAGGTGGAAAAGCGCGCCGTGATGGACTCGGCCTATCGCGCCAAGGCTTCCGAGGTCCACCTCGTCGAGCAGGCCATGGTGGCGGCCATCGGCGCTGGCCTTCCGATCACCGAACCCAGCGGCAACATGGTGGTCGACATCGGGGGCGGCACGACCGACATCGCCGTCATCTCGCTTTCCGGCATCGTCTATTCGCGCTCGGTGCGCATGGCCGGAAACCAGATGGACGAGGCCATCATGAATTACCTCAAGCGCAAGTACAACCTGCTGATCGGCGAGCGCACTGCGGAGCAGATCAAGATCGAAATCGGCAGCGCCTATCCGCTCGACAAGCCACTGACCATGGAGATCAAAGGCCGCAACCTGATCGAGGGCGTGCCGAAAACCATCACGGTGGATGACAGCGAAATCCGCGAGGCGCTGGGCGAGTGCGTGGCCACCATCATGAACGCCATCCGCGTGGCGCTGGAGCGCACGCCGCCCGAGCTGAGCGCCGACATCAGCGACCGCGGCATCGTGCTCACCGGCGGCGGCGCGCTGCTGAAGAACCTGGATAAGCGGATCCGCGAAGAAACCGGCCTGCCGGTCTCCATCGCCGACGATCCGCTGGCCAGCGTTGTGCTGGGCACGGGCAAGATGCTTTCGGATTTCAAGTTGTTGAGAAAGATTTCGATCGAGTAATCGCTCGCGGGCCGTGATATCGGTTGCGAAGTTTCGAGGTTTCGAAGTTTCCGATCGCGCGACCGCGTTCAACCTTGAACTTCGAAACCTCGAAACTTCGAAACTGAATCATGGACTCCTTCTTCTCCCGCTACCGTAACCTGACCATTTTGGTGGCGGTGCTGTTTGCCCAGGTGCTGGGCCTGGCGGTACAAGTCCGCCGCAAAGACGAGAAGAGCGACCGCCTGCTGCGCATCTGGGCCGTGGCCGCGATTTCGCCGCTGGAAAAAGGCGTGATCGGGGCGCAGCACTTGTTCGGCGACATCTGGCACAACTACTTCTGGCTGCGCGGCGTGCGCACCGAGAACGCCGAATTGCGCGATGAGATCCAGCGGCTGCGCCTGGAGCAGATCCGGCTCACCCAGGATGCAGCTCAGGCGCGTCGCCTGCAAACCCTGCTCGCCTTCAAGGAACAATTCATCCACAAGACCGTCGCCGCGCAGGTGATCGGCACCAGCGGCAGCGAGGCGTCGCGGCTCATCACCATCGACAAAGGACGCGACTCGGGCGTAGCGACGGATCAGGCGGTGATCACGTCGGAAGGCGTGGTCGGGAAAGTGGTGAAGGTGTACGGCGGCTACTCGCAGGTGCTGCTGCTCAGCGATCCGGCCAGCGGCGTGGGCGCGCTGATGAGCAATTCGCGGCTGCAAGGCGTGGTGCGCGGAACACCGAACGGTGAGTTGATGCTGCACTACATCATGGCCGACGAGAAGGTGGAGCCGGGCGAACTGATCCTCACCAGCGGCGGTGACCGCGTTTTCCCCAAGGGCCTGCCGATCGGCGTGGTGAGCGACGTTGCCCGCGGTCCGGACCTGTTCCTGAATATTCGCGTGAAGCCGGCGGCGCGCCTGGGGCGATTGGAAGAGGTGCTGGTGATCACGCAGGTGGATGAGCGCAGCGCGCAGCCGGAAACGGCCGGGCCGGTGAGGGCGGCCGACATTCTGGCCGAGCGCCTGCCCACGTTGCCGCCGCCCAGGCCCGATGGCACGACGCCGAATGCGGCAAAGCTGGCGGCGCCGGGCGCAACGGGCGCTTCACCGAACAAGCCGGCCGCGCCGGCGACCACGCCGAATGCGGCGCCGGCGGCGGTGAATCCCGCGGCGACAAATCCCGGAACAAAGCCCGGGCCGAAGCAGCAGACCGGCGAAATCGCAAAACCGCCGCAGGCGGTCGCGCAGCGGAGCGGGGACCCTCCCGATGCAAGGTGACGGCGCATGGCGGTAGCCGCCTATCAGTCGCGGGAGAAGATCGAGGTCTATCGCTTTCCGCTGCCGGTGGCGATTGCCATCCCGGCGCTGGCGATTTTTCTCCAGGCGTTCGTGCCGGTGAAGTTCCGGTTCTTTGAAATTTTCGACCTGCCGCTGCTGGTCACGATCTTCTTCGCCGTCGCGCGGCGCAGCCAGATCAGCGGCCTGCTGACGGGATGCGCCATCGGCCTGGCGCAGGACGCGCTTGGGCATCATCCCATCGGCGTCTACGGCATCGCGAAAACAGTCGTGGGCTGGGGCGCGTCGTCGCTGGGCGTGAAGATTGACGTGGAGAATCCGGGCTCGCGCCTGCTGCTCACGTTCGGTTTCTACCTGCTGCACCAGGCGGTGTACTTCGTGGTGGACCGCGGGCTGGTGGGCGACACGGCCGCCTGGATGTGGGGACGCACGCTGGTGATCGCGGCCATCAACGCGGTGCTGGCGGTGCCGATGTTCGCGGTGCTGGACAGGTTCAAGCAGAGGGCGTGAGGCACAACTTGGAGCGCTATCGCACAACCCTGATTGCGTGCGGACTGCTTGTGAGTGCGATCTGTATTGCCGAAGTACACGGGACAGTGAAAGCAATGTCCGGAGAACCCGTAACCGGCGCGGTTGTGTTTCACGGGCTGGTCAGCAACGCGACTACGGACGATCAAGGACGGTACGTTTTACCCAAGGCGAAGGCGCCAACAGTGGTAATCGCATTGGGTCGCGGTTTTCACCCGGCGACCGCATTGCTGTCTGGGGACGGGACAACGGCCGAGTTTGTACTGGTACCGGAATCGGAGTGGAGAGTTCCGCCCTGTGAAGGTCGGAAAGGAACGTTCGGACACTATCTGAAGCTGCCCCGCCCATCTCGGATGAAGACGGTCCGTGGTCGCGACGTCGATTACGAAGGCGCCGCCATTTCCTTTCGCGACAAGGAGACGAGGAAGCAATACTGGTTGACCGTGCTATGGGGAGGCATGGCATACGCAGGGCGACCTGCCGAAAACAAATACTTCCAGGCCAGGAGCTTCGCAACCCGGCTCTGGGTCTCGGGTGAAACGATTGGACTAGATGTCAGCGGCATCGATGCTGACTCTACAAGATGGCGGACGGTCGGACCCCTGTATGGTGGAAGCGTTGCGTGGTACGAGGGCGTTTCCGAGGAAGCCGCAAGGTTTTTCGACGCAGTGATGGACGGTATGTGCTGGGATGGATCGGCAGCGGCACACACTGGGCAGTCCGGTGAAAGACAACGAGAGCTGAAACTGGCAACTGGCAACTGACAACCAATGTTTTCCGGACGCGAGGAAAAAATTCCGCAGCTTCGCCTGACGATGGTGCAGTACGGCATCCTGGCGATCTTCCTCGTGCTGCTGTTCGGCTTGTGGCGGCTGCAGGTGACCGGCAGCGAGCGCTACGAGAGCCTGGCGGAGCGCAACCGCGTCCGCACCATTCCCATCCTGGCGCCGCGCGGCAAGATTCTCGACCGCGAAGGCCGCGTTCTGGTGGACAACTATCCGTCGTTCTCCGTGCTGCTGCTGCGCGACCAGGTGAAGAACATCGAGCCGGAGCACATCGACAAGATCGCCGCCGGGCTGAACATGTCGCCCAGCGAAATCCGCGACCGCCTGCGCCGCATTGCCACCGCGCCCGCGTTCCAGCCGCTGGTGCTCAAGGACGACATCACGCCGAGCGAGCTGCAATTCATCGAGGCGCACAAGTTCGAGCTGCCCGAGCTGGAGACGATCCTGGTGTCGCGGCGGCTGTATCCCAAGAACGGCTTCCTGGCGCACACCATCGGGTACGTGGGCGAAGTCAGCGAAGACATGCTCAATCAGCCGCAGTACGAGCTCTACGAGCCGGGCATGATCGTGGGCAAGTCGGGGCTGGAGCAGCAGTACAACGACCTGCTGATGGGCAAAGACGGCTCCCGGCGCGCGGTGGTGAACAGCCGCGGCAAGGAAGTGGACCGGCTGAGCGAAACGCCGGCCGAACCCGGCAAGCCGCTCAAGCTCACGATCGATCTCGACCTGCAGATCGCCGCCGAAGTCGCCATGGGCGACAAGAACGGCGCCATCGTCGCCATGGACCCGCGCACGGGCGAGATCCTGGCGATGGTTTCGCGGCCCACGTTCGATCCGAACGCGTTCTCGGTGCGCATCTCGCGGCAGGAGTGGGCGCGCCTGGCCACCGACGACGAGCATCCGCTCATGAACAAAGCCATCCAGGCCCAGCTCGCGCCCGGCTCGGTGTTCAAGATCATCATGTCGGTGGCGGGACTGCAGGAGGGCATCGCGCAAACGCTGCACGTGAACTGCCCCGGCGGCGCGACCTTCTACGGGCGCTACTTCAAGTGCTGGGTCGCGGCCGAGCACCGCGCGCACGGCGCGGTCGATATCAGCAAGGGGATTTACCAGTCCTGCGACGTCTTCTTCTACACGCTGGCAGAAAAACTCGGCATCGGCCGCATCGCGCAGTACGCCACCGCGCTCGGACTGGGCAAGCGGACCGGTATTGACCTTCCCGGAGAAATGGCCGGCGTGATGCCGTCGGAAGAGTGGAAGATCCGCAACTTCAAGCAGAAGTGGTACGCCGGCGAAACAATCTCGGTCGGCATCGGGCAGGGCGCCGTCGCTGTCACCCCCATCCAGCTCACCCGCGCGATTTCCGGCATCGCCATGGGCGGGCAGTTGCGGCGTCCGCACCTGGTCTTCGACAACGAAGTGCCGCAGCAGACGCTGCAACGCGTAAGCGCGGCTTTTCCGGAAGAAGTGAAGTTCGACCTGCAGCAGTCGAACTGGGAAACGATCACCGACGCCATGTCGAACGTGCCTTCGCCGCTGGGCACGGCCAACAGCGCGCACCTGAACGGAATCGATTTCGCCGGCAAGACGGGCAGCGCGCAGACCATGAGCAACGCGCTGGCGCAGAAGCTCGGGCACAGCCACTCGATGAAGGACAACGCCTGGTTCGTGGGCTTCACGCCGCGCCGCAGCCCGGAGGTGGTGGTCGGAGTGCTGTTCGAGGGCGGCGAGCACGGCCAGTTCGCCGCGCGCATCGCGGCGCAGGTGGTAAAGGCGTTCGTGGAGAAGCAGCGCGCGCGGGCGGCGCAGCAGAAGACGGCGGAGCTGCGTCCGGCGAAACCTGAGGCGGAATTTACGGGCGTCTGGTCAGCCGAAAGCGGAGATGCAGGGAAGGAAGGGAAGAACAGCGGCCTGCGCGCCGGCCGCGTCCGCATTCCGCTGGCCGTGACGGTGGCGCCGGCCAAGGCCGCGCCGGGAATCAACCCCTAGGTTCGAGTTTCAGGTTTCGAATCTCGAGCAGAAGCAAAAGCGGTTCGCACCAAGGACACGAAGGGCACACAAAGGGCGCTAAGGAAGGCACGAACTAGAAACTCGAAACTGGAAACTCGAAACTGCTTTCATGTCTCGCTACGTTTCATACCGCGACTTTGACTGGTTCCTGCTGGGGATGGTGCTGGTGATCTGCGGCCTCGGTGTGGTCGAGATCTACAGCGCAACCTTCACCACCAAGTTCGCGGGCGTGCACCTGAAGCAGGTGTACTGGATCATGGCCGGGGTCGCCATCATGTTCCTGGTGAGCCTGGTGAACTACCAGGTGGTGCTCGACTATATCCACTGGGTATATCTCACCGCCATTGTTTCGCTGGTAGCTGTACTCATCTTCGGCAAGAAGTACCTCGGAGCGCGGCGCTGGATCCAGCTTCCCGGCGGACAACACTTCCAGCCCTCCGAGTGGGTGAAGCTCATTCTCATCCTCGCCGTCGCCAAGTATTTTGCCGACATGCGGCAGCGCGAGGCGTCGTGGAGTGACATCATCAAGGCCGGCCTGCTGGTGGGCGTGCCGTTCCTGATGGTGCTGGTCCAGCCCGACCTGGGTACGGCGCTGACCTACATTCCGGTGGTCATCATGGCGCTGTTCCTCGGCGGCCTGCGCCTCAAGCAGGCAACCGTGCTGGTGCTGGTCGCGGCGCTGGCCATGCCGTTGGCTTACATGAAGCTGAAGCCGTATCAGCGCGCTCGGCTCACCAGCTTCCTGCATCCGGAGGCCGATTCGCAGGGTTCAGGCTACCAGGTGGAGCAGTCGCTGATCGCGGTCGGCTCCGGCGGGCTGTTTGGCCGGGGGGCGACCAAGGGCTCGCAGACGCAGCAGGGGTTCCTGCCGGTGCCCCATACCGACTTCATCTTTGCCGCGTTTTCCGAGGAACACGGATTTGTAGGCGCTTTAACCCTTCTGCTGCTATACTTTATGGTGCTGATGCGTTTAGTCCACAACGCCCAGACGGCGCCTGACCGCGCCGGAGGGTTTGTGGTGATGGGTGTGGTGGCGGTGCTTACGTTCCACATCCTGGTAAACGTCGGCATGGTGGTCGGCTTTATGCCGGTCACCGGAATACCGCTGCCGCTGATGAGTTATGGCGGCTCGTCGGTTTTGTTCACATTCCTGGCGCTGGGCATTGTCAACAACATACGGATGCGCCGGTTCGTGAACTGAACGAAAGGATTCCGAAGCAGGAGCCGCCCAAGGGCGGAAAAATTTGAGCAGTAAGACCCTCCAGGACGAGGGTCAACGCCGGTCGCGAAAAAGAGAGGCCGGAGCGGACAAAGAGATGCGAGCCCGGCGCTGCGGCGCAGGGGCAGAAAGTGTCTCCCGCTGGGAAGGTAACGGCCCCGCGCGGCAACGGCCGCGGCGGAGTTGGCCACAAACCCGGCGCGAGGCGCGACAGGTGCGAAGATTCCCAAGCTTCCCATCCGAACATGTGCTTACGCCGGTCGAGGCAGACCTCATGGTGTGCCTCGGGCGCGCGGAGCTTCGCGCATCCTCTCCGCTCTGATCTCTCCGTCTCCGCGCCGGTAGACCCCGCTCACGACAGCGGGACCGGAGACACAATGAACAAGGAACTATTCATCTCCTCAACGCCCCACGAAACCAAGGTGGCGGTGGCCGAGGACGACCAGTTAGCGGAAATCTACTTCGAGCGCGAAAACGAATACAGCCTCGCCGGCGCCATCTACAAAGGACGCGTCACGCGCGTGCTTCCCGGCATGCAGTCGGCTTTCGTGGACATCGGCCTGGAACGCGACGCGTTCCTCTACGTGACCGACTTCCTCGAGGAACAGGACGAGCAGGAGGAATTTGAGAACGTGGCGGTGCCGCAGCCGCGGCAGCCGCAACTGGAGCGGGCGCAGCAGCAGCAGCAGCAGCAGGCCTCGCCGGCAACGGAGGCCGAGGCTGCGCCGGAAGAAGCCCGAGGCGAGGCTCAGGACGAGGGCGGCGAAGAAGAAACGCAGACCGAGGCGCAGGCCGAGGGCGAAGCGCCGGCGAGCGCTGAAGGCGGTACGCAGCCGCAACAGAACGAAGAGGGCGTGCGCCGGTGGCGCGGGCGCCGTCGCCGCGGGCGCCGCCGCGGCGGACGGGATGAACGGTTTGATCGCGGTGGAAGAGAGGACCGCGGACGCGGTCCCGAACAGCGCGACACCCGGCCCGAAACTCGCGACGAAGGCCGCCACGAGTTCCGCGACGAAGGCCGCTATTCATCGCGTCGCGAATCGCGAGGCGACTCGCGCGAGTACGGCCCGCCGGCAGGATATCAGCCGATCATTCTTCCCGGCGAATCCATCTCCAAGTACAACCGGCTGGCGCAGCAGCAGGCGCCGCCGCCGCAGCATCCCGCGGGCATGACCGAAGCGCTGCCCGGGCAGGAGACGGCGCCGACGGCTTCAGAGGAAGCGGCGCGTCTGTTCGGCGAAGCCGGACTCGATACCGGCGGAAGAGATGAAGCCGAGGCGGAGCGCCGGTCCGCCGAGATCAATCACGCACAGCCTGAAAGCGAGCTGCACGTGGCCGCCGGCGATGAATCGCGCGAAGAATTGACCCAGCAGCCGCACCAGCTCGAGGTCAAACCCGGCCCGGGTCCGGAAGTTTACGGGCACACCCGCCAGCACGAGCAGGGCCAGGGCGCCGGCCGCGAGGCCGGGCCGCCGCGTCGCAGCGGGTTCTTCTCGAACGTGGCGTCATTCTTCCGCGGCGAGAACGAGGAGGGACCGCGCAGCGAAGGCGCGAGCCGTGAGGCGAGTGAACGGGGCGAGCCCGCCGAGTTCGAGTCGCAGCCACACGAGCATGAATCGCATCCGGCGCAGAAGAGCGAATTCCGCTCCGAAGAATCGCGCTCGTTCGCTCCCGGCGAGGGCGTGGTGGAAGAGGAAGTGATCGACGAGGAGGAGACCGAGTACGCCGGCGCAGCCGAGGAACCCGACGACGCCGAGTTCGAGGAGATGGAAGAGGAGACGATGCACGCCGGCCGGCGTCCCAACGGACGCGACGACGCCGAAGGCGGGCTGACGCTCGAGGGCGGCTACGACCAGAGCGTGGAGGGCGAAGGAGACGGCAACGGCGAGGGAGACGGCAACGGCGAGGGAGAAGAGGGCGGCGGTTACGACGCCGAAGCCGACGCCGCCCAGGCCGAAGCCGAAGCGGCGCTGGCGCGCGGCGGCGACTTCGCGCCCGATCGCGCCGAGTTGCGCGGACCTTCGGGCACGGCCGGCTACCAGCAGCGCTCGGAGCGCAGCGAACGGCCCGACCGCGGCTTCGATCGCCGCGGACAGCGCGGGCGCGGCGGGCGCCGCGGCCGGCGCGGGCGTCCCGGACGCGAGCCGCATCGCACGCAGATGATCTCCGAGTTGCTGAAGGAAGGGCAGGAGATCCTGGTGCAGATCGCCAAGGAGCCCATGGGCAAGAAGGGCGCGCGCATCACCAGCCACATCGCGCTGCCCGGCCGCTTCCTGGTCTACATGCCGACCGTGAACCACATCGGCGTGTCGCGGAAGATTTCGTCCGAGGAAGAGCGCTCGCGGCTGAAGCGCATCGTGCTCAGCGAACGCGAAAACGGGCATGGCGGCTTCATCGTGCGCACCGCGGCCGACCGGGCCAACGAGGAAGAGTTGCGCGCCGACATCCGCTTCCTCAAGAACCTGTGGCAGGAGATCAAGTCGCGCGCCGAGAACGCCAGGGCGCCGGCGCTGATCTACCACGACCTGAGCCTGGTGGAGCGCATCCTCCGCGACCAGGTGAACCAGAACTTCACCAACATCTGGGTCGACACGGAAAGCGATTACGAGCGCCTGGTGCGCTTCGTCAGCCGCTTCCAGCCGGCGCTCACCAAGCGCGTGAAGCTCTATACAAAGACCACGCCGCTGTTCGAGCAGTTCGGCATCACCGACGAGATCAGCAAGGCGCTGAAGTCGAAGGTGTGGCTGAAGTCAGGCGGCTACATCGTCATCAACCAGACCGAGGCGCTGGTGGCGATTGACGTCAACACCGGCAAGTACGTGGGCAAGACGCAGCGCCTGGAAGACACGATCGTGAAAACGAACGTGGACGCCATCCGCGAGATCGTGCGGCAAATCCGGCTGCGCGACCTGGGCGGCATCATCGTCATCGACTTCATCGACATGGATGAGCGGAAGAACCGCCAGCGCGTCATGCAGGCGCTCGAGCAGGCCCTGCGCAGCGACCGCTCGCCGTCCAAGGTGCTCCAGTTCAACGACTTTGGGCTGGTGGCGATCACCCGCAAGCGCGTGAAGCAGTCGCTGGAGCGCACTCTCGGCCAGCCCTGCAACCATTGCAGCGGCACTGGCTTTACCAAGTCGGTTTCCACGGTGTGCAACGAGATCTGGGTGGAAATGCGCAAGATGGCCAAGACGTTCGAAGCTGGCGACGTGATGCTGCGCGTTCATCCCGAGGTCGCCAAGGCGCTCAAGGCCAACGGCGGACGCTGGATCCAGGAGATCGAAGAACTGATCGGGAAGAACCTGATCGTGAAGAGCGATCCGCTGCTGCACGAAGAGCAGTTTGACGTGAACTAGCGTAGAGACGTAGGTCCGCTACGTCTGCCTTAACTTATGTGGAGCCCGGCCGCCCTCGGCCGGGCTTTTTGTCGCGCGCGCGACCGGCCGTGCTCGCCTGAAAACCGCCGCGCTCCGGCTCGCCTCCGCCAACGTGTCGTTCCAGGAGCGATTCCGGAGGCGGCGCCAGCCCTGCCGCAGCACGCGATTGAGGTGAACCGCGGCTGGGAGGCCCGGCATCCTGCCGTCCGAAGCCCCGCGTCTAAACAGGTGTTCCCCCGACAGGAGGAAAGGTATGGGCGCGATTATTGGCTGGATCATCTTCGGATTGATTGCGGGCGCGATCGCCAAGCTGCTGATGCCCGGGCGCGATCCGGGCGGATTCATGATCACCATGCTGCTCGGCATTGCCGGCGCGGTGGTGGGCGGTTTTATTGGCCGGGCGCTGTGGGGCAGTTCGGGCGTGAACGACTGGAGCCTGGGCAGCTTCGTGCTGGCCATCGCGGGCGCCGTTCTGCTGCTGTGGCTGTACCGCATGTTCGTACGCCGGCGCGACACGACGGGCGCCGGCATCGGGCGCAGAGCAGCGTAGGCTTCTTACCGACGAACTCTGCGTCGCCCTAACCGGCCGGTTGAGCCGTTACGGGATTCAGGCGGATTGCCGCTGCGGAGGCCGCCAAGGTCCACACACGCTCTAAAGCGAAACTAGCGCGCGGCGATTAAACGCGCCTTAATGAGGCGAATTGTTGGCGCGCCGATGATTCCATAAATATTATCTTGGTCGTCTTTTGCCACCAGCAGCCCGAAACCCAAGGCGGAACTCGGGTTAGAACCTGCACGATTGTCCTTAGTTCCCGCTGCGCCAGAATGCGTCACGACTTCCTCTGCGCGCGAATGGCACCCTCGACGCACCAAAGGACGTGCTTGGTGGTCTTGCCCCAACTGCATTAACACCACAATTACTGGTATCCAGGTACTCAGGATGGTACGAGATATGCGGCTCGGTCACGAACGTGCATGGCCATACTCCTGTTAAAATCAGATAAAACCCGAAAAAACCCAAAGAAAGTCTTGACACCTCCCGCCGTTACACTGATATAACTCGCGCATTCTGGTTTTCCCCCCCGAGAAAGTAGAGGATTATCTCCTCGCTGTTTGCCTCATGAAGGTATGGGGCCGTTTCCCGTCTGCGGGAAGATGGGGCGTCACATCGTGTGGAAAGGGTCAGCGCTTTATGGCCGATTCGCCAGAAGTCATGAACATCCGGCAAGCCTCGCAATACCTGGGCGTGAGTCCTGACACGCTTTACAAATACGTTTACGAGGAGAAAATACCCGCATTCAAACTGGGCAACCGCTGGAAGTTCAAAAAGACCATCCTCGACTCGTGGATGGAGCGCAAGAGCACTCTTGGGGAAGGCCGGAGCAGCAGCAAGAAGAAGCCGCGCTCGGCGCGGGCGGCAGCCGGACACTAAGGCGGGTTGGCGGCTGGCACGGAAGTGCCGGCAGCTGGGGAGAGAGACAGCATGTTCGGATTGGGTGGAGCAAAGACGATTGTCGGGCTGGACATCGGCTCCAGCTGCATCAAGGCCGTCGAGCTGAAGAAGGCGCGCGGCGGCATCGAGCTGGCGCACATCGGCGTGGAGCCGCTGGCGCAGGACATCGTGGTGGACTCGATGATCGTCGATTCCGGTTCGGTGTCGAGCGCCATCAGCAAGATCTTCAGCGAGCGCGGTATCAAGTCCAAGGCCGTGGCCACCTCGGTCAGCGGACACTCGGTCATCGTGAAGAAAATCTCCGTTCCCACCATGTCGGAGCAGGAGCTGGCCGAGAGCATCCAGACCGAAGCGGCGCAGCACATCCCGTTCGACATCACCGACGTCCACATCGACTACCAGATCCTGAGCGAAGACTTCTCCGGCCCGCAGATGGACGTGCTGCTGGTGGCCGTGAAGAAGGACAAGATCCTGAACTACACCAACGTCCTGTCGCTGGCCGGCAAGACGTGCGCGGTGGTGGACATTGACGCCTTCGCGCTGCAGAACTGCTACGAGTACAACTACAGCCCGGCGCCGGGATCGGTTGTCGCGCTGCTCAACCTGGGCGCCAGCGTGATGAACATCAACATCGTGCGCGGCAACGTGCCGCTGTTCACCCGCGACGTTTCCACCGGCGGCCACCAGTACACTGATTCGCTGCAAAAAGAGCTGGACCTGAGCTTCGACGACGCCGAGGCCCTCAAGCTCGGCAAGCAGGTCGGCACGGTGAGCGAAGATGCCAAGCTGCCCATCCTCCAGCAGGTCACCGAAGTGATCGTGCTGGAAATCCAGAAGACGTTCGACTTCTTCCGCGCGACGGCGGCGGGCGAACACATTGAGCGCATTTACCTGGCAGGCGGTTCATGCAGCGTTGCCGGCCTGATGGAAGCGCTCCGGCAGGAGTTCTCGCTGCCGGTCGAGATACTGAATCCGTTCCAGAAAATCGGCTACTCGGAAACCCAGCCGGGCGCCGAACTGATCGGGCAGAACGCGGGACAACTCGCGGTCGCGGTGGGATTGGCCCTCAGGAGCTTTGACGACCTATGATTCGCATCAATCTTCTCGGCATACCACACTCCAAGCGGGGCAGGCGCGCCGCCATGGGCGGTGGCGGGGGCGGCGAGGGCGGCAGCCCGATCGTGGTTCTCGCGATCCTTGTGCTCGTCGGCCTCGCAGCCAACGGCTGGTGGTACTGGCACCTGAACAGCATGCACGACCAGCTGATGGCCGACATCGCGAAGGAAGACATCGAGAACAAGCGCCTGAACGACGTCAAGACCAAGTACGACGCGCTGGTCGCGCAGCGCAAGGCGCTCGACGATCGCCGGCAGGTGATCGAAGACCTGCGCGCCCGCCAGTCCGGGCCGGTGGACCTGCTCACCATGGTGGGCAACACCGTGAACCAGACCGACGGCGTGTGGCTGGTGACGATGAAGGATGACGGCAACTCCATCAGCCTCGATGGGACGGCGCTGGGCGCAAACGCGGTGGCCAACCTGATCTCGAATCTCCAGAAGCAGAAATACTTCAAGAGCGTGGAGATCAAGGAAACCTACCAGGACGACCAGATGAAGGAAGTCCAGGCGTTCCAGTTCACGCTGGTGTGCGAGAAGCAGCCGCCGCCGGTGCCACCGCAGCAGGAAAAGAAGTCGTAGGGGAAGGGTGCCATGGCAAAGTTCAGCGAAATGCCGGCAATGACGCAGTTGGGGATCGTATTCGGTCTTCTGGTGGCGCTTTCCGCCGCGGCCTGGTTTCTGGTCTACCAGAAGCAGGCCGACGCCAATAAGCTGGCCGCCGATCAGCTCAAGCTCAAGCAGGACGAGAACGCGCGCCTGCGCAAGATCGAGCTGGAGATGCCCGACCTGCAGCGCCAGGTGGAAGGCAAGAAAGAGCAGCTTGAGGCGATGAAGAAGATCCTGCCCGACGAGAAGCTCGCCGACCAGTTCATCCACCTGATGCAGGAGACGGCGGCCAACGCCGGCATCGAGGTGCGCCGCTACACCGCGCGCCAGATGAGCCCGCAGAAGTTCTACACCGAGGCCCCCTACGAGATGGAACTGGACGGGCCGTATTACTCGATGCTCGACTTCTTCGCGCGGGTGGGCAAGCTGGAGCGCATCATCAACGTGAACGGGCTGAAAGTGGCGGCCCTGACCAGGGCGGGCGATTCCGGCGCGCGCCGGCGCTATGCCTACGCTCCCAATGAGAGTGTGGCGGCCACCTGCGTGACCACCACGTTTTTCAGCCGCGAAGACCTGGCCAAGCCGGGCGCTCCGCCGGCCCCGGCAGCAGCGAAGAAGTAAGTGAGAAACGTTTTGAGGACAGCCGCCATGAAGCTCGCGAAACTGGGATTGGTTGTAGTGGCCGCCGCATCGGCGGCCTGGGCACAAGCCAAACCGGCCGCGCCTGCGGCGCAGAAGCCCGCCAGCGGCGCGGTCGTGTCGCCGGCCAAAGGCGGCGCGGTGGCGCAAAAGCCCGCGGCAAAGCCTGCCGCTCCGGCGGCGGGCACGCCTTCGGCGGCCATGCCCGCGCTGAAGCCGGCAAAACCGGCGGCCAAGGCGGCCCCGGTGATGCACTCGCCCATGGCGCCCAAGAAGGCTGTGCCGGCCAAGAAGGCTGCGGCCAGGCCCGCGGCGGCGAAGCCGGCGGCTGCGCCGGAGATGGCCAGGGCGGGCAACGAAGGCCGCGGCAAGCGCGACCCATTCGTCAGCCCGATCGTGAGGGTTTCCAGCGGGCCCACGGTGGCATGCAACACCGGCAAACGCTGCCTGGTGGCCGGCGAACTGATGCTGCGCGGCATCGTGAAGGCGCAGGATGGAATGATCGCGGTGGTGGAGAACTCCAGCCATCGCACCTATTTCCTGCGCGAGAACGACCCGGTCTACAACGGCGTGGTCAGCAAGATCACGGGTGACTCGATCGTGGTGCGCGAGAACACCACCGACAGCGTGGGACGTCCGATGACGCGCGAGGTGGTGAAGAAGGTGGCGCCCACGGCGTAGAGAGTTTTGGCAGAGACGTAGCGTGCTACGTCTCGGCTGTCAAGGCGCGAATCGTTTTCCCCGCGCCGGAAAGGCAATACGGCGGGATCAGGTGCCGCCGCGCAGTTCAAAGCAGTCGCACAATTCGGGCCGAACCCAGGGAGCAGGAGCCGGCTGGGGCACCACGGAAGGGACTTGTGGCGCTCCGGGACGGAGGGCTAATTCTTACGCGGATGCGTGTCGGGTGCTGACACGGCCGCCGCGCACGCCATGGCCGAGTTCCGGGCGTGGGGAGAGACGAGATGAGGCGAAAGCAACTGCTGGGAATTTCACTTCTGCTGCTGGCCGGCTGCATCAGCGCGGCCGCGGCCGCGTCGCAACTGACGGACCTGAACGTCGCGTCGGCGGGCAACATGACCACCGTCACGTTCAAGACCAGCGGCGCGTTCACGCACAACGAGTACCGGCCCACCGACAACCTTCTGCTGGTTGACCTGGCCGGGGTCTCGCCCGCGAAATTCGCCAACAGCACCCGCGACGTGAAGACCCCGGGCGTGGTGTCGTACCACGTGCTCGATTACAAGGGCGCGAACGGCGGCGAAGTCACCCGCGTCGAGATCTCGCTGCTGCCCGGCGCCATGGTCCACGTGAGCGACGTCCCCAACGGACTGGCGCTGCGCGTGATGGGCGATGCCTTTGCCGCGCCGGCGAAGCCGGCGGAGCCTTTTGCGAAACCGGCGAAGCCGGAAGCTGCGGCCAAGACCGAGACCGCCAAGCCAGAGTCAAAGCCTGAATCCAAGCGCGCCGCGAAGACGGTTGCTTCCGCCCGGCCGGTGACGGTCGAGAGCGTGTCGCTCTCGCAGGGCAAGGACGGCATGCAGGTCGAGATCATCGGCTCGGGTCCGATGACCGCCAAGGCCATCCGGCTGAAGGAGCCCGACCGCGTTGTCCTGGACATCGCTAACGCAGTTCCCGGCCCGAAGGCGCACGCCATCGCCACCACCAGCGGCGATGTGAAGGGTGTGCGCATGGGCCGCTTCCAGGCGCAGCCTCCGGTCACCCGCGTGGTGGTTGACCTGGCCGCGAGCCGGGAATACGAAGTGGCGCCCGCCGGCAACAAGCTCACGCTGAAGCTGCGCGGCGGCGAAGCCATGCTGCTGGCGTCGAACATCAGCGCTCCGCCGCTGGCATCGATTGCCGCGGCCGTGCCGCCGGCGCCCATCTCCATCCCGGCCGCCGCCGTTCCGGCCGCTCCGGCGAAGGACCCGGCGAAGGACGCGAAAGAGTTCGTGTACCTGGAGCCCAACTATCATCCGGCGACGCCCGAAGCCGCGGCTGCCGCCGCCAACGACATCGCGCAGAAGCCGGCGACCTCGGCCGATGTAAAAGCAGAAGCCAAGGCGGACCCCGCCGCGCGCGCCGCCGAAGCTGCGTCGCGCATGCGTCCCGAGGTCACGGTGAACAACCTGCCGGCGCCTCCGGCGGCTGCCGCTGCGCTCTCGCCCAAGCTGGCCAACAATCCGGCGGCAATGCAGGCGGCCATGGCGCAGGCGCCTGCCGCCGCGCCCGCAGCCGCCAAGCCGCGCTATACGGGCGAGCCGATCTCGGTGAACCTGAAGGACGTTGACCTGAAGGACTTTTTCCGGCTCATCCACGAGATCAGCGGCCTGAACATCGTGCTCGATCCCAACGTGCGCGGCTCGCTCACGCTGGTGCTCGACGACGTGCCGTGGGACCAGGCGCTCGACATTGTCCTGACCAACAACGGCCTCGACAAGGAACTGCAGGGCAACGTGCTGCGCATCGCCACGGTGGACACGCTCCGCAAGGAAGCGGAAGCCAACCGCGCCAAGACCGAAGCCCAGGCCCTGGCCGTCGACCGCGTGCTCTACACGCACTACCTGAGCTACGCGCAGGCGAAGGACGTGATGCCCACCATCAAGAAGTTCCTTTCGCAGCGCGGCGACCTGATTGCCGACGACCGCACCAACGCGCTGATCATCCAGGACATTCCCAACATCATTCCTGAAGTGCAGCGGCTGCTGGTGCAGCTCGACCGCAAGTCGGAGCAGGTGGAGATCGAAGCCCGCGTGGTGGCGGCGACGCGCAACTTCGCGCGCGACATCGGCACGCAGCTCGGCTTCGGCTGGGGCAACTCGACCAGCGTGGTGGGCGGGGCCAGCGCGGTCGGCACCAGCCCGCTGCTGATCAACGGCCTTACGCCGTCATTCATCACCATCGGCAACAGCATTCCGCTGTTCTCCAACCAGCCGGCGGTGGGCCCGACCAGCGGCATCACGGTGTCGAACGCGACCAACAACTATCGCCTCGACTTCGTGCTGACCATGGCCGAGACCCGCGGCCTGCTGAAGATCCTGTCGCGTCCGCGCCTGGTCACGCAGAACAACATCCAGGCCGTGATCCGGCAGGGCGCCCAGATCCCGGTGGTGACTGCCGCGCAGTTGGGCGGCCCGCCGACCGTCACCTACGTGCAGGCCTTCCTGCGGCTGACGGTGACGCCGCAGATCACGGCTGAGGGCACGGTGTTCCTGAACATCGACGTGGAAAACACCGTCCCCGACTTCGGACGGCAGGTGAACGGCAACCCGACGCTGAACACGCAGCAGGAAACGACCAAGGTGCTGGTCACCGACGGCGGCACGGTGATGATCGGCGGCGTCATCCAGACGCAGAACTCGGTCAACGTCAGCCAGGTGCCGCTGCTGGGCAATATCCCGGTGCTGGGCAATGCGTTCCGCCGCCGCGCGGTCTCCACCAGCACGCAGGAACTGATCTTCTTCATCACCCCGAAGATCACGCAGAGTTAACCTCCACCCCATTGCGCCAAAGGCGGGCGCAATGGGGACCCCGGTTTCGGCCGAGCCCATCAGGTTCCGGAAGAGCCCTCGCGACGAGCGAGGGCTTTTTATTTGTGATTTGTTATTTGTGATTGGCGATTGTCCGTGTTTGCGTCTCCGTTCGCGTGATCAGGTCATGTCGTGGCGGGTGAGCATGACGTCGGTGGTCTCCGGCTGCGATTCGCCGCGGGCGCGCGGTGTGTAGGTGGTGTAGGCGGCGTCGATCTCGTCGGTGTTCTGCACCGGTGGCGGCGGTTCGATGGTCATCTCCTCGGTGTGGACGCCGAGTTGGACGCGCTTGAGGTTGGAGACCGCGGTCTGGAGGATGTAGGCGAGGACGCTGGCGCGCTTGAGGTCAACAGTTTCTGCGAGGACCGCGCGGGCGAGATCGGTGAGCGCGAGCTGGATCGCATCGGCGTCCTCGAGCGGCGGGACGGTGGCGCGAGGACGGTTCACCTGGTAGTGGAAGTAACAGAAGCGTCCTTGGCGGACGGGCGGCGAGCCGCAAGGGCGACCGTCAATGTGGACGTAGCCGCAGCGGCGCGCGAGTGTGCGATGCCGTTTCGTAGGGCACCCCCCTCTGGTGGTAATGATTTCAGTCAGTTGCGGAGCGGGTTTCGGGCAAGTTGATGCAGGGCCGTGGGTTAGGACCGAGGTCTTAACGTGTTTGTTTTCAGTTCTGCTGATTGGAGTGCGCGGCTTAGTCGCGCTGCGCGCTCCGGCGCCGCGTCTCTTTCTTGAAGGCCGATCCCAGCGCTGACGCGCTGGGCTCAAGCAAATGCCGCCCTTCGGGCTCAGTCAAGTGCGCATCATTCTGGGCCCTACTTTCAGAGTAGCAAATCGAGGTGGGGCAATGCGCAAGCGCTGGAAGTTTTTATTATGAGCGTTTGGAAGGAGTTAGACGGAAATCGGGTGACTGAGGGGCTTGACAGGATTTGCGGACAAAGCGCCCGCCGGGAGGACGCGGCTCCCGGGGTTCGCTGTTCTCTTGGAGGTGAATCCGCGTCATCCGCGTTTATCGCGGTATGCGTTCGGACAGGAAGGACGAGCCGTGCCCGCACGCCTCCTTCCGCCTGCGCTGCGCTCGACGCCGGTCGGCGTCGCGGGCACGCAGGAAATGGACATGGCTGAGGTCCGCGGCCCCGGAGTCACGCCGGAGGGTGAAGTCCGGGGCTTCAGGCCCGGCGCCCGCGTTGAAACCACTTGGGCTTTATCCCCTTGAATCAGGCCGGGTCACGACGGGGACTTTACCCCCGGAACACCGGCCAATGGATATTGCGATCGCCGATGTTCGATTATCCGGCCAACCACTCCAGAGTTGAGGTCGGGTTATGACCTTTAAGGCTTCCCTTCTGTGCATTCTGGTTGTTTCTACGGTTATGTTGAGGGGCCTCAGGCGTGCTATCGCCGTTTCGCTGCTCTTGTTGTTCGTTGCATCAGCGGCCCACGCTCAATCGATGAGCTATTCCGGCACGTGGCAGTTCCGAAAAGTCCCGATCCCTACAACAGCGGGCGGCCTCCGGCTTGTGCTGGCTGATCTATCTCCGGATAGCGAGTACTCAATAGGAATCGAAGCGAAAGATGTTAGTCAAGGAACACTCGTGGTGGGTGCAGCTGTGGTCGATGCGTCCGGACCAATGCGCCACCTGAAGTCCATCGATAACTGGCCCTCCGGGCAAGTAGTCGTTACGGACTCAACGATCCGAATTCTCGGTAACGGAAATGGCAACGCGCTGGTCGTGTGAGGGACCGTCCCGACGGGAACTCGCGTGACCGTCGAGAACGCGTCGGGCCAGGTGGCGGCCGTCACAGTGGGAGGCGATAGCAGCCTGCTCCTTCACAACGGGGTGTCTGTCGCTGAGCCTGTTCGGGGCCTTGGGACAATCACACGGCAGATTCTCCACCGCACCGCGACCGCATCCTCACAAGCGCCGCAGGAGTTGGTGGCCCTGGGCACCGGTGGCTACTTTGCCACGCCCCGAGGACTGGCCTCACACATCATAACGTTCTCAAAGCCTGCATATCCCGGTACTATCGCTCATGTAATGTCAGCGCAGCTGAAGATCCGTATCGATGAGACTGGGCGAGTTGTCTCGCAGCAATCACTGGAGGGGGACGCGCTGGCCCTGGCCGCATGTTCTCGGTCGATTAAGAACTGGCAGTTTCGCCCGTTTGTCGCTGCGGGAGCTCCCGTGCGTGTTGACGCCCATGTCATCTTCTGGTTTGGCGCCGACGGCTCGGTTACATCTCCGATCATTACCGAGATGGCGCGGTAGCGCGCGCTCAAGGCTGTATTCCTTCGCAAGTTGCCAGGTCGAAAGACCTCTTTTCCTCAAGCGCGTCGAGCTTGGCAGCATGCGAACGAGATGACCACCGAACCACCGTCCCTCGTCCCCGAAATTGCCGATCTCGACGCCGCCTACAACCCTTGGACGCCGCGCGCCCGGGCCAACGCGCACGGCTCGCCGCCTGCAGGTGACAACGCCACCACCGACGTCATGCTCACCCGCCCCGACATCATCTGACTGGCGAGGGAACCCGTGGCCGCGCGATTTGTGATTTCCACGGCGAGCAGAGATACTCGCTCGGGATGAACTTCGTCACCCGGCAACGCAATCTGCGTGAGGCACTCCAGCGCGCGAAGCTCGACGCGCTGCTGGTCACGCATCTGCCCAATGTGCGCTACCTGTGCGGATTCACCGGGAGCGCGGCGGCGCTGATCGTGCCGGCGAACGGCCGTCCGGTGTTCCTGACCGATGGCCGCTACACGGAGCAGGCCCGCCAGGAGGTCAGCGGCGCACGCGTGGTCATCAGCCGCGGGCCGCTGCTGGCGGAAGCGGCGAAGCATGTGCGGCGCGGCGCGCTTGGCATTGAGGCCGAGCGGATGACGCTGGCGGAGGTGAAGGGCTTGAAGAAGGGGCTGCCGGCTGGAATCCGCCTCCGGGAAACCGCGGGGCTGGTGGAGCGGCTGCGGTTAATAAAGGAGGAGGACGAGCTGGCCGTCATCCGACAGGCGGTCCGGCTGGGGTCGAGCCTGTTCCCCACGGCCTTGAAGGCGCTGCGTCGCGGGAAGGACCAGGCCACGACCGAATCCGCCGTCGCTGCCGCCATCGAGTACGCGGCGCGCACGGCGGGGGCGAGCGGCATGGCTTTTGAAACCATTGTCGCCGCGGGACGGCGCTCGGCGCTGCCGCACGGCGTGGCGAGCGCGCAGCGGCTGCCGCACGGCGGCTTCGTAGTGCTGGATTATGGTGTTATACTCGCCGGTTATTGTTCGGACATGGCGCGCACTGTGCACGTAGGGAAGCCTTCGGCGCGTGCGCGGGGCATGTACGACGCGGTCCTGGACGCGCAACTGGCTGCACTGGAAGCAGTTAGGCCAGGGGCGACGGCCGGCGAGGTGGACCAGGCGGCGCGCCGCGTGCTGGAAAAGGCTGGGCTGGGAAGGTGGTTTACGCATTCCACCGGGCACGGCGTGGGCCTGGAGATCCACGAGATTCCGCGGCTGGCGCGCAGGCAAAAGGACGTGCTTGAGCCCGGCATGGTGATCACCATCGAGCCTGGAGCGTACGTGCCGGGGTTTGGGGGCGTGCGCATCGAGGACATGGTGGCCGTCACCCGGCGGGGCCGCGAGGTGCTGACTCCGACCACGAAAGAGCTGCTGATACTTTGATCCATTCGAACCAGCGTCGGGGCCGGGCGGCAAACAGCCCCACTCAAGCCAGAAGAGGGCTTGAAGGGGCGCCCGCCGCACGGGGCAGTCCAAAGGCCTCCCGGGCCGTGGCGTCGTCCAGCCGCATCAGCGGTTTTGAATGAACCAAAAAGAACTGAAAGAACTCATCGAGTTCCTGATCGAGAAGGACATCGCCGAGTTCGAACTCGAGCGCGGCGATGTGAAGGTGCGCATCAAGCGAGCGCTGCCTGCCGACGCGACCGCACAGGTGATTCCAAGCGTGGCGCACGTGTCGCCTGCGGTGACGCTGGCGCCGGTTGCGGGCCCGGCGGCGCAGCCGGCGGTGGCGCATCCGCATCCGCATACGGCGGCGCCGGCAACGAGCGCGTCTGCCGCGGCGCGTCCCGCGGAAGAAGAAGGCCTGCACACCATCCAGTCGCCCATCGTGGGCACGTTCTACGACGCGCCGTCGCCCGGCGCGCCACCGTTCGTGAAAGTGGGCGACGTGGTGGAGAAGGGACAGGTGCTGTGCATCATCGAGGCGATGAAGCTGATGAACGAGATCGAGTCCGACCTGGCCGGCGAGATCGTGAAAAAGCTGGTGAACAACGGCCAGCCGGTGGAGTACGGCCAGGCGCTGTTCGCGATCAAGCCGCGATGAGGCAGCCGTCAGCACTCAGCATTCAGCCGGCAAACGGCATCTGCGAAGGCGCGCTCTCGAAGCCGCCTGTCGAAGGGCTGAATGCTGACGGCTGAGCGCTGAGTGCTCGATGCCGTAGCGGCAATGTTCTGCAGCCAGCCATGTTCAAAAAGATTCTCATTGCCAATCGAGGAGAAATTGCCCTGCGGGTGATTTGCGCCTGCAAGGAGCTGGGCATCCGCACGGTCGCCATCTACAGCGAGGCCGACCGCAATTCACTGCACGCGCGCTTCGCCGATGAGGCCATCTGCATCGGGCCGCCGCGCCTGGGCGAGAGCTACCTGAACATTCCCGCGGTGATCAGCGCCGCCGAAATCGCCAACGTGGAGGCGATCCATCCCGGCTATGGGCTGCTGAGCGAGAACGCCAACTTCGCCGAAGTGGTGGAGACCTGCCACATGAAGTTCATCGGGCCTCCGCCCGACGTGACGCGCCTGATGGGGGAGAAGGAAAAGGCGCGCATGGCGATGAAGCAGCACGGCGTGCCGATCCTGCCGGGATCGGAAGGCGTGATCGCGAACGAAAGCGACGCGCTGCAGTGGGCGCGGCAGGTGGGTTTTCCGGTGATCGTGAAGGCGTCGGCCGGGGGCGGCGGACGCGGCATGCGCGTGATCCGCTCGGAAAAGGAGTTGCCCCAGCTGTTTCTGGCGGCGCAGTCGGAGGCCGCGGCGGCGTTCGGCAACGGCGACCTCTACATGGAGAAGTTCATCGAGCGGCCGCGGCACATCGAGTTCCAGGTGCTGGCCGACGCGTACGGGCACGTGGTTAGCCTGGGCGAGCGCGAGTGCAGCATCCAGCGGCGGCACCAAAAGCTGCTGGAGGAGTCGCCCTCGACGCAGGTCACGCCCGCGTTGCGCGAGGAAGTGGGCAAGAAGCTGGTGAACACGCTCTCGCACATCGGATACGTGAACGCGGGCACGGTCGAGTTCCTGATGGACGAAGACCGCAGCCTGCACTTCATCGAGATGAACACGCGCATCCAGGTGGAGCATCCGGTGACCGAGATGGTCACGGGCATTGATCTGGTGAAGAGCCAGATCCTGATCGCGGCGGGCGAGCGGCTGGACTCGGTGCTGCCGGCGAAGATCGAGTACCGCGGACACGCGATCGAGTGCCGCATCAACGCCGAACATCCGGAGAAGTTCACGCCGTCGGCGGGAAAGATCACCGCGTTCAACACGCCCGGCGGCACGGGCGTCCGCGTGGACACGGCGGCGTACGCGGAGGGCGTGATCCCGCCGTACTACGACTCGCTCATCGCGAAGCTGATTACGCACGGGAAAGACCGCGCCGAGGCGATCTCGCGCATGCGACGCGCGCTGGATATGTTCGTGGTGGAGGGAATCTACACCAGTATCCCGCTGCACAAGCGCATCGTGAACGACGCCGACTTCATCGCCGGGCGCTTCGACACCAAGTTCATGGAGCGCTTCCTGGCCGGGCCCAAAGAGAAAGAGCAGGGAGCGGCATGACACGATTGCGGAATTGCCGAATTGCGGAAGCGCGGAATTGAAATGCTTCCGCGACTGTATGCGATCGTTGACGCAGGCCCCTTCGCGCGTGAGCCCGATCCCACGGCGGCGCTGCTGACTTTCACCCGTGAGCTGCTGGCCGGCGGAGCGACGCTGATCCAGTATCGCAACAAGCAGGGAAGCGCGCGGCAGATGCTGGCCGAGGCGCGGGAGCTGCGGCGGATCGTATGCGCCGCCGGGCCGCGCCCGGAGGAGACGTCCGGGCCTGCGCATGCCCGCGCTCCTCAAAGGCCTCCGGGCCGGGCAACGCGAGATGAACGTTCAGCGGTTTTCCTGATCATGAACGACCGGGTTGACCTGGCGATTGCGGCCGGGTTCGACGGCGTGCACCTGGGGCAGGATGATCTGTCGCCGGAGGCGGCGCGCAGGATCCTGGCCGCCGCACAAGGCCAGCAAACTGCACAATCGCCGGATTCGGCAACCCTCCAAAAGCCGCTCTGGATGGGCGTTTCCACGCATTCGGCGGAACAGGTCGCGGCGGCCGACCAGACTTCGGCGGACTACATTGCGGTCGGGCCGGTGTTTGCAACCGCGTCGAAGGCAAGTGCCGATGCAGTGATTGGGCTTGCGGGCGTGCGCGCGGCGCGGCGCGCAACGGCAAAGCCGCTGGTGGCGATTGGCGGCATCACGCGCGCGAACTTCCGCAGCGTGCTGGATGCGGGCGCGGATTCGGTGGCCGTTATCTCCGATCTACTGCTCGAACCGAGAGCGGCGGCACAGGAGTTCCAGAGCTAGCCGATTGCCGATCAGTGATTCTCGTGTAACATTCCGCCACCCATTTCATGTTCAGCTTGCTGATCAGCATCTTCGCGTCACTGCTGCCGCTGCGCTGGCGGCGGAGCTGGCTCGGCGACCAGGAAGTGGGGATGAAGCGCGGCGCCATTTTCTCCGGCGTACTGGAGCTGGTGGGCAGCGGGCTGACGCTGTGGTTCCGCTATCCGACGTTCATCCACGGGATGATGGCGGAGGCGGGCGCGCAGGTGGCAGCGCGCACCGCGAACGACAGGCTTTCGGCCGGCATTTCCGACTTCAGCATCGGCTTCCTCGGACTGTGGGTGTACATTCTCACGCCGATCAACCTCTTCCTTATCTATTGCTGTGCGGAAGGCGCGCTGCGGACGATGGCCGCGGTTGCGACCAGCGAAGTCGTGCCCTCGATGCCGTTGCAACTCATCGCCTGGCTGCAGGGAGCGGGGCGTCGCAAGTACGCGAGCCACTCGCTTGGGCCGCGGCTGGTGGACACGGTGATTGCCGGCATCTCGCCCGAGTACGACCTGCGGATTGACGCCAGCCGTCCGAAGCAGTGGACGAAGCTGACCACGATCCGCTACAACGACGAGCTGTTTGAAGTGGCCAAGGAGATGACGGGTCCGTTTCCGCACCGATACGTGTACTTCCTGAAGCGAATCCCGCCGGGGAAGGTCGTGCGCGGACTGCACGATTACGATCCGGAAGAGACACTGCAGCCCGATTCGTGATTTGCGGTTGAAGAGCGGTCAGGGCAGCGGCGTCCGTGGTTGAGACTTCCCGGATCGGGTGGCGGCGGCGCGGGCGGTTGTGGGGTCGTGCGACTCCGCGGACGATGCCGCGGAGCGGCCTCGCCCGCTTTCCGCTCAGGACAACTCGGTGAGGGGGTGATCGCGGAGCGACATTGTCCGTCAGGATGACCCGGTGAGTGCGGTCATCCCCGCGTCGGTCCTTTAGTTTGTGATTTCGCAATTCTGCTCGCCCAATTCAGGCAGTTTTGGGGTAAAACTGTGTTACAAGGGCCCAACGGACAGCCGCCCATTTGACGACTGAAGCCAAAACCCTCCCCATGGCCGCGCGCGGCGCGGCCGCCCACGATCCCGAGCTGGTCAAAGGCCTGGGCCTGACCAGCGCCACCACGCTGGTCATGGGCTCGATGATCGGGTCGGGCATCTTCATTGTTTCCGCCGACATTGCCCGCCTGGTGGACTCGCCCGCGCTGCTGATCGGCGCGTGGCTGGTGACCGGATTCATGACGATCGTGGGCGCGCTCTGCTACGGCGAGCTGGCGGCCATGATGCCCAAGGCCGGCGGCCAGTACGTGTTCCTGCGCGAGGGGCTGGGGCCGCTGTGGGGCTTCCTCTACGGCTGGACATTGTTCCTGGTGATACAGACCGGGACGGTCGCGGCGGTCGGCGTGGCGTTCGGCAAGTTCCTCGGCTACTTCATGCCGTCGGTCTCGTCGACGAACTGGATCTGGCACATCGCGCACGTGCCGCCCATCCACATCGGTCCCATGGTGCTGGGCAACATGGACGTGGGGCTGAACACGCAGAACCTGACCGCGATCCTGGTGGTGGCGGTGCTCACCGTCATCAACATTTTCGGGCTGAAGGGCGGGGCGCTGGTGCAGAACGTGTTCACCATCGCCAAGACGTCGGCGCTGCTGGGACTGGTGCTGATTGGCATTGCGGTGGGACGGAACCCGCAGGCGATCGCGCTGAACTACGGCGACTTCTGGCGCAATGCGTCGCTCGGAGCGCAGCACGCGGTGGCGGGCGGCGTGTTCGTGGGCACGCTGACGATCCTGGCGGTGGCGCAGGTGGGTTCGCTGTTTTCCGCCGACGCGTGGAACAACGTGACGTTCACCGCGGCCGAGGTGAAGAACCCGAGCCGGAACCTGCCGCTCTCGCTGGCGCTGGGCACGGGAATCGTGATCGCGCTCTACGTGGCGGCAAACTTCGTATACCTGGCCGTTCTCCCGATGGATGGGTCGGCGGCGGGGGCGACGGTGCTGGAGCGCGGCATCAAGTTTGCCGCCGAAGACCGCGTGGGCACGGCGGTGATGCAGCAGATCTTCGGTTCGGCGGGCGCGGCGCTGATGGCGGTGGCCATCCTGCTCTCGACGTTCGGGTGCTGCAACGGGCTGATCCTGGCGGGCGCGCGCGTGTACTACGCGATGGCCAAGGACGGGCTGTTCTTCGAGCGCGTGGCGCAGGTGCATCCCAAGTACAAGACGCCGGTGGTTTCGCTGATCGTGCAGGGGGTGTGGACGGCGATGCTGGCGCTGTCGGGAAGCTACGGGCAGCTGCTGGACTACATCATCTTCGCGGTGCTGGTCTTCTACATTCTTACGATCCTCGGCCTGTTCGTGTTGCGCAGGAAGCAGCCGGACGCGCCGCGTCCGTACCGCGCGGTGGGTTATCCGGTGTTGCCGGCGATTTACATCGTGATGGCGCTGTTCATTGACGTTGTGCTGCTGCGCTACAAGCCGCAGTACACGTGGCCGGGACTGATCATCGTGTTGCTGGGCATTCCCGTGTACCTGCTGTGGTCGCGCCGTTCGCGGCATGTCGCGGCCGACGCGTAACTCTCCAAGGAGCGGAAATACCGAATGGCAAACCTGTTTGCAACCAAGAGTATCGATTCGCTGATGGGCGAGGCGCGCGAGACGGGCGAACACAGCCTGAAGCGAACGCTGGGGCCGGTGAACCTGATCATGCTGGGCATCGGCGCCATCATCGGCGCGGGCCTGTTCGTGCGTACGGCCGCGGCGATCGCCGACCGCGCGGGTCCGTCGGTGACGGTCGCCTTCATCGTGGCCGGCGCCGGGTGCGCTTTTGCCGGACTGTGCTACGCGGAATTCGCGTCCATGATCCCAGTGGCGGGCAGCGCTTACACGTACTCGTACGCCACCATGGGCGAGCTGGTGGCGTGGATCATCGGCTGGGACCTGGTGCTGGAGTATGCGGTGGGAGCGGCGACGGTTTCCATCGCATGGAGCGAATACGCCAATCGCGTGCTCAGCTGGTTCGGCCTGACGATCCCGTATCAGTGGAGCCATTCGCCGTTCGAGATGATGCATGAAACGGGCACGCGGGGCATCATCAATATTCCCGCGATCATCATCCTGGCGGTCCTCTCGCTGCTGCTGATCAAGGGCACGAAGGAATCGGCGATCGTGAACGGCATCATCGTGGTGCTGAAGGTTTCGATCGTGATTCTGGTGATCGCGATCGGCTGGGGCTTCATCAACCCGGCCAACCACACGCCGTTCATTCCCGAGGCGACGAAATACGTGACGCCGACGGGCATTACGCACAACTACGGCGGAATCCTCGGCATCCTCGGGGCCGCGGGCGTGGTGTTCTTCGCCTACATCGGATTCGACGCGGTATCGACGGCGGCGCAGGAAGCGCGCAACCCGGGCCGCGACATGCCCATCGGCATCCTCGGATCGCTGGTGATCTGCACGGTACTGTACGTGCTGTTCGCGTACGTGCTGAGCGGCGTGGCCACGGTGCAGGACTTCCGTTCGAGCGGGCGCGAGGCGTCGGTGGCGTTCGCCATCAGCAAGTACATGCACGGGTACGAGTGGCTGTCGAAGTCGGTGACGGTGGCGATCCTGGCGGGATTCTCGTCGGTCATCCTGGTGATGTTGCTCGGCCAGTCGCGGGTGTTCTACTCGATGAGCAAGGACGGGCTGGTGCCGCGGATCTTCTCCGAGGTGCATCCGAAGTTCCGCACGCCGTACAAGTCGAACATGCTGTTCTTCGTGTTCACCGGCCTGTTCGCCGCGTTCATTCCCGAGGACATCGTGGGAGAGATGACAAGCATCGGCACGCTGTTCGCGTTCGTGCTGGTGTGCATCGGCGTGTGGATCCTCCGGCGACAGCGTCCCGACCTGCCACGCGCGTTCCGCGTGCCGGCGGTGCCGGTGGTCTCGATCATCGGCGTGGTGGTTTGCGGCTCGATGATCTACGGCCTGGGCTGGACGAACTGGATGCGGCTGCTGGTGTGGCTGGCAATCGGCCTGCTGTTCTACTTCACGTACGGCCGCAAGCACAGCCGCGTGCAGAGCGGGGAGCAGTTCACGGCAGCATCGCAGCGCTAACCGTTCGGCTGGAGTTGTGGCGGCCCTTCGCTACCCGCGAAGGGCCGCGCTGTTTGTGACTTTGCAAATGATGAATCGTTGGGCGCCCGCCGGGCTGTTGCTCATCGCGCTGGCCGCATTTGTGGCGCCGATGCTGCGCGTGAGCGGGAACGCGCCGATTCACTTCACTGGAACCGAACTCGTCATGGGGACGACGTTCCAGCCGGGCAGTCCACTGGCATTTCTGGGGCATGTGCAGCCGGAGCCAGCGGCGCAACTGGCGGCTGCTGGGTGTCTGCTGGCGCTGGTGGCCGCCTCGTTGGGCGATGCGCGCTGGCGGCGGCTCGGATCGCTTTTGGCAGCCGGTGGAGTGGCGGCGATGTTGCTGCTGCCATGGCGCTCGGTGAGCGTGGCGCCGCGGCTGGTGACGCGCGGCATGGAGATCGCTCCGGAAACGGGCTACTATGTCGCGCTGATCGCGCTGGCGGCAGCGTCGGTTTGGCTGGCGGTAATGCCGGGCGCCGCGGCGCGCGGCGAGCACCGATGAGGGCACTCCGTAACCTGAAGCTGATCGCGGCGGCCCTGCTGCTGCTCACCCTGGTGGGCATGGCCGGCTTCCACTTCATCGAAGGCTGGCCGTGGTTCGACGGCTTCTACATGGTGGTGACCACGTTCACCACGATCGGCTACCAGGAAGTGCATCCGTTGTCGCATGCGGGGCGGGTGTTCAATGCGGGACTGATCATCACCGGCGTGGTGCTGGTGTTTCTCGGCATCGGGTCACTGACGCAGGCGCTGTTAGAATTCGAACTCGGAAACTTCTTCGGCAGGCGGCGCATGGAGCGCGATATCGGCCGGCTGACCGGCCACACCATCATCTGCGGAGCGGGACGCGTTGGGCGAAGCGTGGCGCGTGAGCTGGCGCGCAAGCCGGCGCCGTTTCTGGTGGTGGACACGAAGCCCGAAAAGCTGGAGCGGCTCGAGCCGGAGTGGCTCTCGCTCGTCGCCGACGCCACGCAGGAAGAGGCGCTGCGGCGGGCGCGGATCGAGCAGGCATCGGGGTTGGTCGCCGCGACGACGCTGGATGCGACCAATATCTATATTGTGCTCACCGCGCGCAGCCTGAATCCGAAGCTGAAGATCATCGCGCGGGCCAGCGAAGAGGGCGCGGAGAAGCACCTGCTGACGGCGGGGGCGGACTCGGTCATTTCGCCGTATCTGTTCGCGGGACATCGGATCGCGCAGGCGTTTCTGCGTCCCAATGTGCTCGACTTCCTCGATGTGGCGACGGCGCGCGCCGGCAAGCCGGGACTGGAGATCGAAGAAATTCGAATCGCAGGGGGCTCGGCGTTTGTCGGGAAGACGCTGGAGGCCTCGGGCATCCGGCAGGACACAGGCGCGATCGTGCTCGCCATCCAGCGCGAAGGGCAGGCGATGCGCTTCAATCCCGCGCCGGATGATCGCATCCAGTCGGGCGACTTTCTGATCGCCATGGGCGAGCCGGCGGCGCTGCGCCGGCTGGAGCAGCAGGCGGCAACTTCCAGTCACCGCGGATGAACGCGGATCAACACGGACCAAAATCAATTAGAGTGGTTCCGGTCAGGTGTTGAAGTCCGCGTTTATCCGCTTCATCCGCGGTAAGAATTGCTTTCACCTATGAAGATCGTGACGGCTGCCGAGATGCGCGAGATTGACCGCGTCACCGTCGAGCGCTTCGGCGTGCCGTCGCTCACGCTGATGGAGAACGCCGGCAGCGCCGTGGCGGAGTTCTGTTTACAGCAGCATCCGGAGGCGCGGAGCTACGGCGTGATCTGCGGCAAGGGAAACAACGGCGGCGATGGAATGGTGGCGGCGCGGAAGCTGCATGAGGCGGGGAAGAGGGTTCGCGTGCTGCTGCTCGCCGATCCGGCCGAGGTCAAGGGCGATGCGGCAGAGATGCTGCGGCGGCTGCCAGTCGAGCCTGCGATTGCGCGGAACGAGCAGGAGCTGGCGGGGGAGGCGGCGCAGGGCGTGTTGGCGGCGGATCTGCTTGTGGATGCGATCCTGGGGACGGGATTCAAGCCGCCGGTGAGCGAGTTTTACGCGGCCGTATTCGAACGGATGGAGGGAGCCTGCAAAGTCTGCGTTGACGTCCCGAGCGGCGCCGATGCGGACGCGCGAATGCCGACGCATTCGGGAAGGCGAGTAGAGGGAGGCGACACGGTTACGTTCACCGCGCCCAAGCCTATACACGTTTACAGTCCCGCGATGGGTACAGTGGTGGTAGCGGAGATCGGGTCACCGCCGGAGGCAATCGTTTCAGCGTCAGGGCAGGAAGTGATCACCAACCGGGAAACTCTGGCAACGGTAGCGCCGCGAGTTCCGTGGGCCCACAAAGGCGACTTTGGACATGTCCTGATCATCGGCGGCTCGCTCGGCAAGGCTGGGGCCGCAGCAATGGCGGGCATGGCGGCGCTGCGCGCCGGAGCTGGCCTGGTAACGGTTGCGTGTCCGCGGCCGGTGCTGGCGACCGTTGCCGGCTTCGCGCCGGAGATCATGACCGAGCCGCTGCCGGAGACCGAGCAGGGAAGTATTGCGCTGGCCGCGCTCGACTACGGCCTCCTCGACAAGCTGCTGGCCGGGAAGACCGTCGTGGCGATTGGGCCGGGGGCGTCGCAGCATCCCGAGACGGCACAATTCATCCGCACGGCAGTCAAGCGTGTGAAGGTTCCCGTGGTCCTCGATGCCGACGGGCTGAACGCTTTCGACGGTCACACGGACGAACTGAACGGTCGCGATCGGCAAATCATCATCACGCCGCATCCCGGGGAGATGTCGCGGTTGACCGGTCTGCCGACAGACGTCCTCGCGGGGAAACCGGAAGACTGGATGCATCAGGAGCGCCATCGGGCGGCACAACAGTTCGCCGACCAGCATGAAGTCACAGTCGTCCTGAAAGGCCACCGTACGGTGATTGCGCGGCCGGGCGGCGATTGCGTTTGGGTGAACACCACCGGGAACGCCGGCATGGCGACCGGTGGCACGGGCGACATCCTGACCGGCATCATGGCGGCGTGCGTGGCGCGCGAATGGCGGCGCGGGCGGAAGCCGCCCGCCGAACCGTCTCGCGACTTCGGCGAGGCCGTTCTCTCCGCAGTGTACCTGCACGGACTGGCGGGAGATTTTGCGGCTGAGCGGTACGGAGAACACTGCATGGCTGCGACCGACCTGATGCGCTCCGTGCCGCCGGCATTTTCTCGTGCAGGAGCCCTGCCGCGTTCGCGTTTCACCTGGGTGCGGGGAGCTCATCTGGCGCGTCTAGGCTGCTGATGCGGGCCCTGGAACAAACAACGCACTCGCCCGAGCAGACGGTTGCCCTTGGCCGCGAACTGGCGGCAGAACTGACTCCGCCGAAGCTCATCCTGCTGCGAGGCGAACTCGGCGCCGGCAAGACCACGCTCGTGAAGGGGATTGCCGAGGCGTTCCAGGCTGCCGAGCAGCATGACGTCACCAGCCCCACGTTCACGCTCATCCACGAGTATCGCGGGCCGGACGTGACCGTGTACCACATTGATCTTTACCGCATTGAGACCGAACGCGAATTGGCCACGCTGGGGATTGACGAGTTGCTGCGCGACGAGCGCGCGCTGGTGCTGATCGAGTGGGGCGAGAAGTTTCCGCGCTTCGCGCGCGAGCGGGACGTGGAGATTGCGATTTCGTCGGTCGGGCCGACCGCGCGGCAATTCACCGTGACTCACAAGCACTGACGGGTGTAACATCGGCGGCGCGCGGGCCCTTCATATCTCACCCCTGGAGGCCCCATGGCTGAGTTGGACGCCCAGGTCCGGCAACTCGCGGAGAGAGAACTCGACAGCGGCGATCAAATACTGGAGGTATGTACGGCGGGTAGCGCGGGATCGATCCTGCCGCAACCGTGGCAGTTCCTGATCCCGGCTAGCATCATCGGGTTCGCGATTCTATCGACGAAGATCGGCGCGCTCTCGCTGGTGTCAGTGGGCATCATCGTCTTTTCGATCGTTTGGTACTTCAAGAACTACCGGCGATACATCCTCGCGCCCACCGAGCGCTGCCTGCTGATAATCCAGGTGGCAAGCAATCTTCAGGATCGCATTGCGTCGCGCAAGCTGCCTTACGAAAAGATCCTCTCCCTTTCGGAGACGGGCTCCGGCGCAATCAAGAACTTGGAGATCATGACGTCGGAGGAGACGATCAAGCTGATGCTGGCGACGAAAGAGCGCCGGATCAGCGACAGTGCGGAACGCAGCCGCCGGGTGGCGAACCTGCTGCGAACGAAGACCTCAAGTGGCAGCTCGAAGGCGAAGGGCAGCGCCCTCGGGATATAGCTTTCTCAGCAGCCCATTCTCAGAAGCCCATGATGTTGTAGCCGCAGTCCACGTGGATGACTTCTCCGGTGATGCCGGTGCTCATGTCGGAGGCGAGGAAGACGGCGGCGCCGGCGACCTCGTCGACTTCCACGTTTCGCTTGAGCGGGGCGCGCTCGGCGTGCGCCTTCAGCATGTCCATGAAGCCGGAGATGCCGCGCGCGGCCAGGGTTTTCACCGGGCCGGCGGAGATGGCGTTGACGCGTACGTTGTGCTTGCCGAGATCGGCGGCGAGATAGCGGACGGTGGCTTCCAGCGCGGCCTTGGCCACGCCCATGACGTTGTAGCGCGGGACGACTTTTTCGGCGCCGTAGTAGGTGAGCGTCATGATGCTGCCACCGCCGGTCATGAGCGGCAGGGCGGCGCGCGAGACGGCGATGAGGGAATAGACGCTGACGTCGTGGGCGATACGGAAGCCCTCGCGCGAGGTGAGGACGAAATCGTTTTTTAGCTCGTCGGCCGGCGCGAAGGCAATGCTGTGCACCAGGGTGTGGAGCTTGCCGTAGCGCTCCCTGAGTTGGGCGAAGAGCTGGGCGATTTCTTCGTCGCGCGAAACGTCGCAGCGAAAGGCCTCGGCGCCGGGGAGTTCGGCGACCAGCGCCTTCGCGTCTTCTTCGAGCCGCTCGTTCTGGTAGGTGATGGCGAGCTTGGCGCCGGCCTGCTGGAGCTTCTGCGCGATTCCCCAGGCGATGCTGCGCTTGTTGGCCAGGCCGAAGACGACAGCCGTGCGTCCGTCAATGCTGCACATGGGTGCCTTCCTCCGAGGGCGAACGGACAGGATAACAAAGCGATTTGGTGATTGGGTGATTTGGTGATTCGGCATTTAGCAGTTAGCAATTAGCACTTGGCCGTCGACGTCCGATGTGCTCAGGGGCCAAAATGCCAAATGCCGAGTGCTAAATGCCGCACCGCGGTCGAGTCGCTCAATCGCCAAATCACGAAATCGTCAAGTCACGAAATCACCAAATCAGACATCGCTCCACTCGTCTCCCCATTCGGCCTTGCGGGCGGCGCGGTAGCGTTGCTTGTCGCTGCGGGTGACGACTTCGCGCTGGAGGCCGGCGGGAGCGCAGAGGAGCAGTTCGGTGTGTCCCTTGTGATGTCGCGGGTGGCGAACGATGCGAGCAGCGGCCGGGTCCGGCGGTCGGCGGCTGAGGGCGACGTAAGAGAACTTTTCGTCTTCGTAGCCGAGTTCGGCCTGCTTCAACCGGCGATGCGCGGCGGTGCGCTCCAGGCGCGCGGCGAAGTGGCACCAGTCACCGGCCGTTTCCATGGGACAACGGCCGCCATGCGGGCAGGGAGCAACCATGGCGGCGCCGGAGGCAAGCAGTGCCTTGCGAGCAGCGATGATGTTGGCGAATCCTGGAGGCGTGCCCGGTTCGACGATGACGAGCAGCTCTCGCGCCGCGGCCCAGGCGCGGGCGATCAAGGCGGCCTGCTGACGAGGCGACAGCTCGTTGAGCGCATAAGAGACGATGACGAGATCGGCGCTCGGGAGCGGTTCGGGGAGAGTGAGGTCGCGCGCAATCCAGTTCGCGTTGCGCAGGGGTGCAAGCGGCGAGTGAGCGGCGAGGCGTTTTCCGGCGGCGATGAGCTCGGTGTCGCGTTCGATCAGTGTTGTGAACCCGACGCTGGGGAAGGCGTCGGCCGCGGCCCAGAGCGCGGCGCCGGGGCCGGCGCCGAGGTCGAGCAGCGTGCGGACGTCTGCTCGAGGAGCGCGCGCGTGAACTTCATCGAGCACGCGGCGCACGGCGGCGTAGGTTGCCGGCAGGCGCAGGGCGATGTAGGCGGCGCGGTCGGCGGCGGCGCCGAGCGCGCCGGAGGAGCGTCCCGATTTGTAGCGCGAGGTGAGCTCGGCGGCAGCGCGGGCGAGGGTTTTTTCGGGGAAGGGCGCGAGCTCGGCGGCGATGGCGGCGCGCAGTTGTGAAGGAAGCATTCCGGGAAAAGAGTACCTCAGCGGCTAGAGCCGGAGTGTTTTCGAGCTTCGACTTTCCAGTTGCCAGTTTCGTGCATGGACAGTCGTGGCCGAGAAGCCTGGAGCGCTTGCCGTGGTGCGTGGCTGTCCGGGGTCCTTCGCTTTGCTCAGGATGATTCCGCGGGGGTCCGTCGATCTAATCGGCTACCGTCGTCGGGACGGCGACTTCGGCCTGCCTGGGGGCGTCAACGGCGGCGAGTGCGGCGACTGCTGCGACCAGATACATGCTGCCCACAATCGCAAAGCCGCCGCTCAGGGCAATGTGGTGCGAGACTGCGCCGACGAGCGGGGCGATGACGATCTGCAACACGGTGCCGAGAAAATAGAAAGTGTTCTGCACGCGTCCCATGAAGTGCTTGGGCACGATCTCCATGATGCTGGACTGGATGGCGACGCCGGAGATGCCGCGCGCCGAGCCCATCATGGCGTAGATGGCCACGCCGATCCAGAGCCAGGCGAAGAAGGGCATGACATAGAGTCCGAGGGCCATGACGCTCATGGAGACAATCGTGGCCAGGCGCGGCGACCAGCGCCTGATGAGCAGTGGCGAGTAGAGCGCGCTGATGAAGGCGCCGGTGCCCCATCCGCCGTTGAGCCAGCCGTAGCCGACGGCGCCGGCATGGAGGATGCGGTCGCTGAAGGGAGCGGTGAGCACGCCCTGCGCCATCATGCCGGCGATGAAGAGCGAGAGCGCCGTGCCCATCAGCATCAGGTAGCGGTTGGAGCGGACGTAGATCCAGCCTTCGTGCAGCTCGTGGAGATACTTTCCGACGGCGGTCTCGGCGGCGTGCAGCCGCTCAGAGATGGCGTGCTCGTGCTTGACGACGTGGCGGCCTCTGCGGACAAACAAGTAGCAGACGAAGGAGACGACGTAGGTGCTGACGTCGAGCAGCAGCACGCCGCCGAGGCCGATGTGGTTGTAGACAAAGCCGACGACGGCGCCGGCGAGCAGCCATCCACCTTGCACGCCGGCGAGCAGGAAGGTGTTGGAAGTTACGAATTGGGCGTCGGGCGTGAGTTCCTGGATGAGCGCGGTGACGGTGGGCCAGAACATCCAGAAGCCGGCGGCCACGAGCACGGCCATGGCGTACAGATGCCAGACCTGCGCCTGTCCGCGCAGCGCGAGGGTGGCGACAGCGAGAATAACGATGGCGCGCGCGGCGTCGAGGAGCATTACCAGGCGGCGGCGGTCTTCCCGGTCGATGATCACGCCGGTGAACGGCAGCATGAGCATGGCCGGCAGCGTTTGCAGCATGACAAGGGTGCCGAGCGCGGTTTCCGAGCGCGTGGCCTGGAGGATGAACCACGTCACCGCGGCGGCGTTCATCCCGCTCCCGAGCATGGAGATGAGATTGGCGGTGAACACGAGCCGCAAGGCGCGATGTTTGAGGATGGAGCGCATTTATTTGTGCGGAGTTCGCGGCCGCCGGCACATTCAATGTAGCGCGGAAAGGCGGGGCGCGCCAGTTGCGAAGAGTGATTGAGGGAGGTCGCGATTCCGGAGGGGCCGAAGCAAAATCGAGTGCGGCCGGAATGCCCTGGCGCAGAGGGAAAGGCGCGGGCGACCACGGGGTCCTTTGACTCGGCAATCAGCCCGCCCGTGGCGAGCTGATTGGCTTCGCTCAGGATGACTCGGAGGCAATCATATAATCCCCTGCACGGAGCGACTTTGAAGCTGAAGGAACTGTTCGGCAAAAAAGAGAAGAACGAGCACCGCATCATCCGGCGGGTGGAGCGCACGGGGGACGTGCTGCAGCCGGAGTATCACCGGGCCACACTGGAGTGTCCCGAGCCGGCGCGCTGGAGCATGTTCGACTCGATGACGGCCGAGGTCGAGGTGCTCGAGTTTCTGCGCGCCGTGGTCACGACCATCAAGCCGAAATTGGTGGTGGAGACCGGAACATTCATGGGCATCTCGACGCTATGGATCGCAGAGGCCCTCAAGCAGAACGGTTTCGGACGGGTCGTGACCTGCGAATTCGATCCGTTGGTTTTCGCCAAGGCGAAGGAGCGTTTCGCGGCGTCGCCGCTCAGTGATCTGATCGAGGCGCGCTGCCAGTCGAGCCTGGAACTCGATGTTCCGGGGCAGATTGACCTGCTGTTCAGCGACAGCGACATGCCGGTGCGCGAGCAGGAGGTGCGGCGCTTTTTGCCGCAGATGAATCCGAACGGCGTGATCCTGATGCACGACGCCAGCTCGCATCTGAAGGTGGTGCGCGAGGCGGCGCTGCGCCTGGAGCAGGAAGGGCTGATCTCGGTGCTGCTGCTGCCGACACCGCGAGGGTTAGTGATGGCGCAGAAAAGGCAGGGCAGGAAGTAGTTGCCAGTTGCCGGTTGCCATCACCCCTCGAGAGCCGGGCTCCCCACTTGCACCTTGCCGGGCGTCGGGACTAGGATGCGCGCGAAAAGAGCAGCACGGCGCGGCACCCTCCGGAGGTCCCCATGCAGAAGCGCAATGTAGTCATTGCCGCACTCGCGATTTTTCTGATTGCCGGTCCGGCCGCGGCGCAGTTGCAGGACATCGTGATCACCGCGGGCACGCCGGAAGACCAGGCGACGACGGCGATCGGCAAAGAAGAGGACGGTAACAAGCGCGCCGCGATGTGGTCCGAGTTCGTGACCAAGTTTGCCGACAACAAGGGCGCGGTGGCCTACGGGAACCTGCAACTGGCGCAGCAACTCCAGTCCAATGGCGATGCGGTGGGCGCGCTGGCGGCGGCCGAGAAGGCCTACGCCGCCATGCCGAACAACATGGAGATCATCACCACGGCCGTGGGCGCGGCGCAGCAGGCGAAGAACTGGAGCAAGGCCGCGCAGTACGCCAATGCGGGCGGCAGGGCGTACAACGGCATCGGCAAAACGAAGCCCGAGGGAATGAGTGATGCGGAGGCGGCCGCGCAGGCCGAGCAGCAGCGCAAGAACCTGGCGGCGCAGTACGAATTCCTGGAAGCGGCGTCGTACAACGCGATCGCCAGTGAACAGGACCCGAAGAGCCGCTTCGCGGCGATCGAGCAGTTCACCGAGGCCTTTCCCAAGTCGAAGTACGCGGAGCCGACGACGCAATTGGCGATCGTGTCTCTGGCGCAGATCAACGACATGACGCGGCTGGCGGCTTTCAGCGAAAAGGCGCTCGCGGCCAATCCGAACAGCCTGGCGACGCTGGCCATCGTGGCCAACGCGTTTTCGCAAGAGCAGTCGGGCGCGCACCTGGCGAAGGCGACCGAGTACGCCAAGCGGGCGATTGAGCTTTCGAAAACGCAGGCCGACGCGAACGGCGTGATGGTGGGGCTGGCGCACTCGGCGCTGGGGTACACCATGCTGCGTCAGGATGGGCTGACGGCACCGCGTCCTGGACCGAAGACGCCGGGCGCGATCGCGGAGCTGAAGCTGGCGTCGGCGGCGCTGAAGAGCGATCCGGGATCGTATGCCATCGCGCTGTACTGGCTGGGGTTTGCGTGCGCCAAGAGCAATCGCATGGACGAAGCGCGCAGCGCGCTGAGCGAAGCGGCCGGCATCCCGGGACCGTACCAGGCGCTGGCGCGCGATCTGCTGGGCAAGGTGAACAGCGCCCGGGCGCCGCGAGCGGCGGCGAAGTAGCGCGCCGGTCAGGCGGTCGGCGAGTCGGCCGCCGCCACGTGCGCCTTCAGTTCACCGGACCGTCAATGATGATGCCCGCAGCCTTGCGGGCGAACTCAATCTGCTTGCGCTCGCCGTTGCGCGCCACGTCGTGGAGCTGCGTGTAGTACGTGCGCGCCTTTTCCTTGTTGCCCGCGAGTTCGGCGGCGCGGGCCGCGCCGTAGAGCGAGTTGAAGCGGCGAGGCGCCGACTGGAGCGAGGCTTCGTATTCCGCAAGCGCTTGCGCCGGCTGCTTCAGCTCGAGAAGCAGGTCGGCCAGGAGCTCGCGCGCGGGGAGGACCGAGCCGGGAGTAATGTTCGACTTATCGGCCGAGTCTTCCTTGTCGGCGGCGGCGCGGGCGAGTTCGAGTGCGCCGGGCTCCTTCTCAGCGAGGGCGAGCCACGACGCGGCCTCGAGGCGCATGATCTCGACCTGGCCGGACCAGTACGGTTCCTGTTTGGCGAGAGCGTCACGCATGGCCGCGAGCTGAGTTACGCCGGCGCGCGCTTTGTCGAGCTGATTGCTGCGCGCTGCGCCGATGGATCGCGCCCACAGCCGGATGGCCGGTGGGACGGCGGGTGCTCCGGGAGCCGGCTGCAGCGCGGCGGCGGCTTTCCAGTCGCGACGCTCCAGCGCGTAGCGCGCCGGAATCGCGGCGAGCGGGTAGCCGGCCTTGAGCGATCCGTCGCCGGCGCCGATCTCAGCAGCTTCACGCACTACCGCCAGGGCCCTGGAGTCCTGTCCGGATTGCAGGTAGGCGTAAGCGAGGTAGTCGAGCGCGTGCAGCGCTTCGGTCCAGCCGGCGGTAGCGTGTTCGGCGCGCGCGTAGGCCTCGCCGGCGCTGGCAGCGGCGCGGTTGCTGGCGATTGAGTCTTCCCAATATCCCAGACGCGTGAAGATGTGCGAGGGCATGTGCAGGGCGTGCGGCACCGAGGGCGCGATCTGGGCGTAGCGGCGCGCGGCGGCGAGGCCCATGTGGGCCAATGGCGGAGCGTCACAGGCGTGAATCACGTAGTGCGCGACGCCGGGATGGCCGGGCTGGCGGTCGAAAATCGGAATGAGGAGTTCGCCGGCGCGGCGATACTGCGCGTACGTCTTGTCGGTGGGCGACTGAATGGCGATGAGCGAGAGCGCGTAAAACATGGTCGCCTCGCTGTCGTCGGGTGAGTGCTGATGAGCGCGCGCCATTGCGTCAGACCAGGCGCGGGCGCGCTCGGCGTGGGGACGATGGCGGTAGTCGCGGTAGAAGTCGGCGAGGGCGGCGATGAAATCGCGCTCACGCTGGGTGGGCGCGCTCAGCTTACCCGCCTCCGCAATGAACGCACTGCCCGCCGCCAGCTCGGCCGGTGTGGGCGGCTCCCACAGCGGATGGTAGTGCGAAGCCGCCATGCCCCACCAGGCGATGCCGCAGTGAGGATCAGCCTGCGCGGCGTCATGGAACGACTTCTCCGCCTGCTCGAACCAGAACGAGTGCAGCAGGGCAAGGCCGCGCTCAAAATCCGACTGCGCTTTCGCGGAACAGGAAGTGACGAAGTTCACGCGTCCGAGCTTTTCCGGCGGCTTGCCGGTGTGCTGGTGGCCGTCGTCGGCGGTGAGGAGGAGAGAGGAAGCGAGAAAAACAGCAGCCAACGTACGCATGGGAATCCTCCACCTCGCGGGCGGGTCTTCATTGTACCCAAACCGCTACCGGGAGGACTTGCGGAGGCTGGAGGGCGCTTGGGCACGCCGTGACATGCCCGCGCGTGACGAAATCGAGCTTGGCCAGAATGCCTTGGGACGACAAAGATGGCGCCAGCGGTACTGGGTGCTTCGCTCGGGATGACTGGTCCACGTGTGGACGGAGAACCGAGAACGGAGCTGAGAAGCGAGGATCGAGAACCGCTTACTTCACCATTTCGTCGCTGAGCAGGTGCGCCTTCAACGCGAGCGTGTGGGCGCGGACGAGATCGCCATCGGTGGTCGCGGTGCGGGACTGGGTCATGTAGAGGCGAATCTGCTGCACCATGGCCTGCTGGTCCACGGTGAGCGGCGAGCGGAGCGTGGACAGATTCTGCTCGGCGGATTGAAGCAGCTGTTCGGTTGTCTGCCGGGCGTGCATGGCCTGGTCGTGAGGAAGACCGGGAGCGACCTGCACGGTGTTCTCCGGCGGAGCGGGCGGTTTGGCGCTGGCGGTGGTGGATGGCTGCGTGGACGGCGTCGCGGGCGGCGCCGGCGAGGGCGTTGCGCCGGCAGGCTGCGAGCCGGTCGCAGCGGTTGTGCTGGGCGGCTTGCGCGTGGTGGTGGTGTGCGCCGCCGAAGGCTTGGTCCTGGGACGCGGCTTCGTCGTGGTGCTTGTGCTTGGGGCCGGCCCTGGAGCAGGTTCGGCGGGAACCGGCTTGGCCGGCTCGGGCTCGGTCACCGTGGGTGGAGCAGGAGCGGGCTCGGCTGGAGTCGCGATCGTGGGCGCCGTCGCCGCGGGCTGCGGCACGGGCGGCTTTTTTTTCTTGCAGCCCGCCAGGACCGCCATCAGGGCGATGAGCGCGAGCAGCGTGAGCTTACGAAGTGGCATCATCGGCCGATCGATTGCGACTTACGAATTGCGAGGTTGAGAAACCCAGAGCATCATCAGCAACCTCATCCATGATACTTCGTCTTTATGATTCGTACTTCGAGCCCAAATTTATCCGCGTGCCGCCATCTCTTCTGTCTCAGCGCTCATGGCGCCGGCGGCCGGGAAGCGCAAATGGAACGTGGCGCCGGCTCCGGGCGCCGAGTCGAACTCGACCGCGCCGTGGTGGAGCTGCATCACGCGGAACGTCATGGCCAGGCCGATACCGCTGCCGGCCTTCTTGGTGGTGAAGTAGAGATCGAAGATCTTCTCCCGAATTTCAGGCGGGATGCCGGGGCCGGAGTCCTGTACCACAAGTTCGGCGCCGCCACCGAAGCGCGCAGCTTCCAGGCGCAGGGTGCCGCCGTGCTCCATGGCCTGCACGCCGTTGAGGACGACGTTGAGGACGGCCTGTTTCACCAGGTCGGCGTCAATCTTTGCGACCAAGGGCTCGGGGGGCGACTGCTTCTGGATGTGCACGCCGTGGCGCTCAGCGTCGGGGGAGGCGAGCATGGCGACCTCGTCGAGGACGCGGCGCAGGTCCACGTCGGCGAGCCGCAACTCGACCGGGCGGGTGAAGTCCACCAGCATCTGCACGACGCGGTCGAGGCGCTGAATCTCGCTGCCGATGACGTCCATGTGCCGGCGGGTATCGGGATCAATCTCTTCCAGTTTCTGCCGCAGGATCTCGAGATGCACGACGATGGCGTTGATGGGATTCTTCACTTCGTGAGCAACGCCCGAGGTGAGCCGGCCGATGGCGGCGAGGCGGCGCGAAAGCTCGATTTCGCTCTCGATGCGGCGCACGGACTCGGCGTCGCGCATGGTGAGCAGGGCGCCGATACGCTCGCCGCCCTCTTCGATGAAGTCAAGCGAGACCTGGAGGCGGCGGCCGTTTTCAGTCAGCACTTCGCGCGCGGCGATGGCCTCGTGGCCCTCGAAGGCATTCAGCACGACGGAGCCGAGCTGCGTTTGCGACGAGAAAATCTGGGCGACGCTGGAGCCGAGCATCTGGCCGCGGGGCTGCGCAAGGAAGCGCTCGGCGGAGGCGCTCACGAGCACGGCGCGCGAGTCGCGCGTGAAGAGCATCAGGCCGTCCTGAAGCGTGGACATGATCTGGTCAAGGTTTTCCTTCAGGGCGGAGAAGACGTCTTTGACGTCGCGGAACTGGCGGCCCAATCGGTCAATCCTGGTGGTGACCAGGCCAACTTCGTCGCGCGGTCTATTTTCACCCTCGACCGGCGGGCCGGTCACGAGGTCGAGTTGCCGGGCGATGGCCATGAGCGGGCGGAAGGCAAGGTTCGAGAGCCCGGCCGCGAGCACGAGCGAAACCAGCACGGCGATGCCGGAGAAGGCGATGGCGCGGTTCAGCACCGGCTGCAGCTCGTTCTTCATGAACAGCGTCTGGATGCCGATGCGGATGTAGCCGAAGGGCGCGCCGGCGCGGTTGAGCGGCATGCGAATGTCGTAGGCGTGCGGCTCGCCGTAAACGATCTGCAACTGGCGCCACATGCCCTGGTGGAGCAACTCGTCGAAGCTGTCGCGGCCAGGAATGAGCTTGCCGTTCAAGCTGGGATCGGTGTGCAGGAGGGCGCGGCCCTGGAGGTCGGTGATGGCCACGTCGTACACGACCTTGGAATAGCCGGTGTCAGACTCGAGCAGCGAGTTGACGCCGGCATCGGTCTGAAGCGCTTCGGCGATGGCATCGCGGACGGCGTCAGGATTGTTGAAGTCGAGGCGAGTGCTGCTGAAATCGGTGTCGAGAGCGTCCTGGGTGGCGTGCAGGACCTGGTTGCCGATGAAGACGCCGGTTTCGTAGTCGGCGTTGATGCGCTGGTGCACGATCTGCGCGATGTAAATGGACGAGAGAGTGGCCACCAGCGCCACCACCATGGCGCTGATCGCGAGAACGAGTTTGGTCCTAAGACGCAAGTTTCACGTTTCCCGTGTTCACGTTTCACCCACTTGCGCGTGCAGCGTCGACTCGGGAGGACGGAGGAGAGCGCGCGAACAAGAACATGCAACGTGAAGCCTGAAGCTGCCGCTATCCATTGGCCGCCTCGGCGACGACGGTGCCGCCGCCGGCGCCGTATTCCTTCAGCTTGTTGTGCAGCGTCTTCAAGCTGATGCCGAGGATTTCAGCGGCGCGTGTCTTGTTGTTGTTGGTGGCGGCGAGCGTCTTGAGGATGAGCAGCTTCTCGGCTTCCTCCACGGTGGTTCCGACGCCCAGGCGAACCGCGTTGGGCTCGTCCACCGGCGCGCGCGGCGTGACGTGCCCGAAGCCCGGCGGCAGATGGCGCGCCTCAATGGTCGAGCCGTCGCATACGATGACGGCGCGCTCCAGCGTATTGCGCAGCTCGCGGACATTGCCCGGCCAGGAGTAGCTGCTGAACTGCGCCATGACGGGGTCGGCGACCATGGCGACGTTGCGTCCGTGGCGCTGATTGAGGTCGGCGAGCAGGGCCTCGACCAGCGCGGGCAGATCTTCTTTATGGTCGCGGAGGGCGGGCATGTGGATGTTGAAGACGTTCAGCCGGTAATAGAGGTCGTTGCGCAGCTCGCCCTTGGCGACCGCTTCCTCCGGGACTTTATTCGTGGCGGCCAGGACGCGAACGTCCACCGGGCTCTCGACCTTGCTACCCAAACGACGGACCTTGTGATCTTCGAGCACGCGCAGCAGCTTGGCCTGCGTGCCGGCGGGCATTTCGCCGATTTCGTCGAGCAGCAGCGTGCCGCCCTCGGCGAGCTCGAAGCAGCCGGCGCGGCGCTCCAGGGCGCCGGTGAACGCGCCCTTCTCGTGGCCAAAGATTTCGCTTTCGATCAGGGTCTCAGGAATGGCGGCGCAGTTGATGGCGACGAACGGCTTGCCCTTGCGGGGACTCAGGTTGTGAATGGTGCGGGCCAGCAGCTCCTTGCCCGTGCCGCTCTCGCCGGTGATGAGCACCGAGGCGACCGACGGTGAGACCATTTCCACGAGGCGGAAGATTTCCTGCATTTTCTTTGAGGGGCCGACCAGGGCGTCGAGCACGCCGGTGTCGCGCAGCTTGCGGCGCGTGACCTCCAGTTCGACTTCGGTGCCGCGCTGGCGGGCGGCATTCTGGAGGATGGCGCGCAGACGGGCGGGGTCAACCGGTTTCTGGATGAAGTCGTAGGCGCCAGTCTTCATGGCGTTGACGGCGGCGTCGATGGAGCCCTGGGCGGTGAGCAGCACCACGGCGATGGGCTGCGGCTGGGCGGCGAGGCGCTCCAGCAGCTCCATGCCGTCCATGCGCGGCATCTTGAGGTCGGTGACGACGATGCCGGGGTTGAAGGCGGTGATCTTTTCCAGCGCTTCAATGCCGTCGCTGGCGGTTTCGGTTCGGTATCCCCAGGCCGAGACCAGCTCGGCCATGCCGCTGCGTTCGTTTTCCTCGTCTTCGACGATGAGTATCTTTTCCTGTGCCATAGGGGCGGTCTGACACTCCATTTTCAGCGCTTTGGCGCTGCCTGGCAAACCTGCCGAGCAGGGCGTGCCTGCCATGAGTTCCCAGAAATCAGGCCCGGCGCTCTCTAGGATGCGACTTTGGCCCGGAACTGTCACTGAAAACGTGTGTTTTTTACATTACGCCAGTCCGAGCCGGTACCAGGGCAATCCGCCCGGCTTTTGGCCCCTTGGGATGGGCCGGTGCGAGCGCCGGGAAATCGAGCTCGGGAACAAAGTTGAAGCAACACGCGGCGCGGATAGTAACTCAGTAAACACTGTGCTTTGACGAGAGGCGCGCGGTTTCGCAAACCAGAGCGCGTTGCGGTATCATTTTCCGTTTGTTAAGGTCCGGTGAAAGCCTTAGTCATGGGCCCCTTCCTTTGCTTTGTCGTCTGAGCGGATCGTCTTTATAGATTTTCGGAGGATCGCACATGCAAATGCAGAACGCAGGCTGGTGCAGCCGCGGACTTGGGTTGTTGCTGACGGCGCTATTGCTCACAGGCATGGCGGCCGCGCAGGACAATAACGCATACCGTTCCGAGGTGTTTGGCGGGTACAGCTGGTACAGTCCGGGACAGAGATTTGGAACCACCCAGGTGGGCGGGATGAACGGCTTCAATGTTTCGTCTGCCTGGTTCTTTAATCGCAACTTCGGCTTCAAGGCGGACGTGGGCGCCTACTTCAAGGACCGCCGCGCCAACGCCACCACGCTGCTGTTCGGTCCGGTGGTGAAATTTCCAAGCGAGAATGTCACGCCATTTCTGCACGTCCTGCTGGGGCTGAACCGGATGATGCCGGCCTCGGGTTTTCCCGGGAATCCGGAAGATAAGAGCGGATTGGGGCTGGCGGTCGGCGGCGGGCTCGATCTGAACATCTCGGAGCATTGGGCGATACGTGCTGTGCAAGCCGACTACATGTGGGCGCACCACAACTACGCGCAGGCGGTCGGCAGCCGCGACATCGAGGGCGGCCGCATCGGCGGCGGTATCGTGCTGAAGCTTGGCTCGCTGGGTCCGCCACCGGCGCCGCCGGCCCTGGCGTGCTCGGCACAGCCCACCGAAGTGATGGCGGGTGAGCCGGTCACGGTGACGGGCAATGCCTCGAACTTCCATCCGAAGGCTACCCTGACGTACACGTGGACGGCCAGCGGGGGGAAGCCTTCCGGGAACGCCGCGACGACCCGGATCGACACCACCGGCCTGGCGCCGGGCAGCTACACCGTGCGCGGCACGGCAACGGACGGCAAGAAGGCGTCGGCGGACTGCACGACGTCGTTCACCGTGAAGGAGCCGCCGAAGAATCCGCCGACCATCTCGTGCTCGGCGAACCCGACTTCGGTGAAGTCGGGCGAGCCCTCGACGATCACGGCGCAGGCCGCGAGTCCGGACAACCGGCCGGTGACGGTCACCTACTCGGCAACTGCCGGCCGGGTGACCGGCAGCGGCAACCAGGCGACGCTCGACACGGCAGGCGCGGCGCCGGGTCCGATCAATATCACCTGCAACGCGGCTGACGATCGCGGACTGACGGCCACGGCCAACACGAGCGTGAACGTAGAGTCGCCGCCACCGCCGCCGCCGCAGGTGAGCAAGCTGAACGAGATCCAGTTCAAGAACAAGCAGAAGCCGGCCCGGGTGGACAACGAAGCCAAGGCCATCCTCGACGACGTGGCGCTGCGCCTGCAGCGTGACGCCGACGCCAAGGCCGTGGTGGTTGGCTACACCGATCCGGAAGAGCTGAAGAGCAAGGCGCTGGCGAAGAAGAATGCGAACCTGGCCGCGCAACGCGCCGTCAACACCCGCGACTACCTGGTCACGGAGAAGGGCATTGACGGCAGCCGCATCGAGGCCCGGTCCGACGGCACGTCGGCCGCGAAAGCGGAGATCTACCTGGTGCCTGCGGGCGCAACCTTCGACCAGGCCGGCACGCAGCCGGTGGACGTGAGCAAGGTGAAAGCGCAGCCGCGCACTCCTGCTCCGCCGAAGAAGTCCGGCGCGAAGAAAAAGGCGGCGCCAGCGCAGTAGACGTGTGAACTGAAGTTGGGGAAAACCGAGCCCGGCCGGAAACGGCCGGGCTTTCTTTGGACGTTTTTGGAGTGAGTGGCGCAGCGCCGACGGGCGAGGGCGCCCGTCGCTACATAGGTTGCGCACCTTTCGCGACGGTCCTTGGGCCTTTCGTAACGTGTAAGATTCCAGACGGCCGTGGCAATCTGACGGGGTCCCAAAACATCCAATTGCCTGTCAGGGGGGCGAAGAGGAGAATTGCCCGTGATGACCAGGACCCAGCCAGCCCGGCCCATTGCCTTCGTCCTTCTTCTGTTGCTGGCCGTCGCGTCGCTTCCGGCGCGGGCGCAGTGGCTGCCTATCGGCCCTGACGGCGGCGACGTCCGCAGCCTGGCCTACGATCCCGCGAATCCCGACCACATCCTGCTCGGCACCAGCGCGGGACAACTGTTTTCTTCGCGCGACAACGGCGCGAGCTGGTCGCGCCTGGCGCATTTGGGCGAGAACGACGACTATGTCCTCGATCACATTTTGTTCCAGCCGAGTGATGGCGTGATTTACGTCTCGGCATGGAGCGTGGAGGACAACACCGGCGACATTTTCCGCAGCCGCGATGGCGGACGCACCTGGGAGGCGCTGCCGGGAATGCACGGCAAATCGGTCCGGTCGCTGGCAATGGCGGCGAGTGATCCGCGTGTGCTGGTGGCCGGGGCGCTGGATGGCGTCTTCCGGTCGAACGACGGCGGCGAAACGTGGCAGCGCATCTCGCCGGCGGGACACGCGGAGATCAAAAACATCGAATCGCTGGCGGTGGACCCGAGAAATCCCAACGTGATTTACGCCGGTACCTGGCACCTGCCGTGGAAGACCAGCGACGGCGGCGCGACGTGGCAGCACATCAAGCAGGGCGTGATTGACGACTCCGACGTTTTTTCCATCATCATCGACCGCAATCATCCGCAGACGGTCTATGTGAGCGCGTGCTCGGGAATCTACAAAAGCGAGAGCGCGGGCGACCTGTTCCACAAGGTACAGGGCATCCCGTTTTCCGCGCGGCGGACGCGCGTGCTGCAGCAGGACCCGGGGAATTCCAACGTGGTCTATGCGGGCACGACCGAAGGTCTGTGGAAGACGGTGGACGCGGGCAAGACGTGGCAGCGCGTCTCGGCGGCCAACATCATTGTGAACGACGTGCTGGTCGATCCGCGGCGCCCGTCGCGCGTGCTGCTGGCGACGGACCGCAGCGGCGTGCTGGCGTCGAATGACGGCGGCGGCAGCTTTGTGGCGTCGAACCGCGGCTTTGCGCACCGGCAGGTGACCTCGCTGCTGGTGGACCGCGGCGACAGCAGCGTGATCTACGCCGGGCTGGTCAACGACAAAGAATTCGGCGGCGTGTACATGTCGCGCGACGGCGGCTCAAGCTGGGAGCAGCGCAGCACCGGCCTCGGTTCGCGCGACGTGTTCGTGCTGCGGCAGATCGCCTCCGGCGACCTGCTGGCGGGCACCAACAGCGGCGTGTTCATGCTGAACGGAAACGACGGCGCATGGAAGCCGCTGAACGAGGTTGTGGGCGAGAAAACGAGCCAGGTGAAACTGGCGCGCCCGGTCAAGGGACAGCGCACCCGCACGGTGCGCAGCGTAGAACGCTCCGAGTTGAACGCGCGCGTGTTCGATGTGGAAGAGTTTGGCGGCCGGTTGTATGCCGCGACGAGCGCGGGCCTGTTCGTGAGCCAGGGGTCCCCGGCTGAGGCGACCGGCCGCAGGTGGACCGGCGGGCCGGTGATGGGTCAGCAGTTCTTCACAACGGTGCGCGCCACGCCGCGGATGCTGGTGGCGGCCAATCACCACGCGCTGCTGGTCTCGGTTGACCGTGGAGTGAACTGGTATCAGCCGAAGCTGCCGCACTACCTGACGATGCTGAACGGCGTGGCGATCACTGCCGACGGCGTGATCTGGCTGGCGACGCGCGAAGGAGCTTTCCGCAGCAGCGACGGCGGCGACAACTGGGAGCATGTGCTGGCGGGCCTGCCGCATCGCAACCTGCTGAGCATCACGGTTGACGAGGACGGCGGGCGCTTGCTGGCGACAGCCAGCGATACCCGCGATTTGTACGAAAGCACCGACTCGGGCCGATCGTGGCGACGCACGCAGACCGGCTTCGCGCTAAGGCGGGTTGTTCCGGTGCACGGCCGGGTGCTGGCGACGACGTCGTATGACGGCATTGTGGCGCAGCCGGTCGCGTCGAGCGAGTCGCGGCGGAGCGCTGGACAGACGGCGGCCGGATCGCAGGAGCAGTAGAGCCGTTTCAGGCAGCAGGACGGAGAAGCCCGGCCCCGGGGCCGGGCTTTGTTGTATGGCGTCCGCTTGCACGATAATGCGCGCTGGCAAAAAAGGGGGAGCACATGGCGTCGATTCCCGAAATTCTCCAGCCGATGGTTGAGAAGTTCGATCTCCTGGGCGATTACATCACCGCGGGGGAGTACGCTCGCGCCAGGGAACTCGCGCTCGAACTCCGTAAGATCTACGACACGGGCGTGGAGCGCGCGACCAGCGGGCGCGTGAGCTGAGTCGCGACCCGGTGCAAAAGAGGGTTGTGGAAACGGCCCTCCCCTGGGCTGATCGGAAAAATCTACACGGCCCGACAGCCCTGGCTTGACGTAAGTCACTGAAATCAAAGGCTGGCGGATGGCAGCCTCCGTGCCCTTTCAAGGGTGATTTGGAACGTGTTCGGGAGGTAAGCCATGAAGCGACTTACCGGTCTTTCCTTGATTGTTTTGCTGGCGGCGGTGCTGTTCACGACCGCGTGCGGACAGCATCTTGCGCCGGATTCGGATGCGGCCACCACGGCCAGCGACGCCTCGTCGTCGCAGCCGGCGCCGTTTAACGACAACTCCGACAAGACGAAGCAGGAGAGCCTGCTTCAGCGGCTGCTGCCCAAGTCGATGCAGCCGGCGATAACGGTGCCGGCGGGAACGCCGATTGCCGTGCGGTTGCAGGCAACGGTCTCCAGCGAATCGGCGGTTTCAGGCCAGATGTTCGACGCGGTGCTGGCCGAGCCCCTGGTGGTTGACGGCAAGACAGTGGCGCCGGCGGGCGCGGCCGCAGTGGGCCGCGTGGTCACCGCGAAGCGCTCCGGCCGGCTGAAGAGCCCGGGCTATCTGCGGCTCACGCTGGCTTCGGTGACGATTGACGGCAAGAGCGTTCCGGTGCAGACCTCGAGCATCTTCGCCGCGGGCGCATCGCACAAGAAGCGCAATTTCGCGCTCATCGGCGGAGGCGCCGGAGCGGGCGCGCTCATTGGCGCGCTGGCCGGCGGAGGCAAGGGTGCGCTGATCGGCAGCGCCATCGGCGCGGCCGGCGGCACCGGTACGGCGTACGTCACCGGAAAGAAAGATGTGGCGTTTGCCGCCGAGCGGCGGTTGACGTTCCGGCTGATGCAGCCCGTCAATTCACGGGGCTAAGGAAAAGTAAGGGCAAAGAAAGCGTCAAGCTGAAATGAGAGCGAGCCCGGGGGTTCCCGGGCCCGCTTTTTCCATTTAGGAACCAACTCACGCGATGATTCCCAATTCGGGAAGTCCCGATTAATCAGGTAGATGCCATGCCTGACGCATCATTGCGTTTCATTTTGGGAACCACGTCGCATTAAAGTCCACCCAAGCACGGCGTCGTTCTCGAGACTAACTCGCTGCTTTGCGGGGAGTTAGCTGCGTCGAGCTCAAATCGGAACGCGACCTGCGAAGAGGGACAGCAGTAAATCTTCAGTGTGTGCGGCCCGAAAGGGCACGGGGGCGACGTCCAGCATGGCGGCGAATTCCAGATCGGCTCCGGACGGGACCGCGGCAGTTGGGCTTCGTCTCGTGTTGCTCGGTCCCGGCGACACGTTGCGGGAGGCGGCGCGCGAATTGGCGCCTTCGGTGGGTTTCAGCGTGCAATCGTCGGCGCGTTCGGACGATGTGCTGCGGCTGCTGGAGGCGCAGCGGGTGGATGCGCTCATCGTGGAATCGACGGCGAGCGACGGGACGCTGCTCGACCTGCTTCGTGAGATCAAGACGCGGCGCCCGGACTGCGAAGTGGTGGTCATCAGCGAGAGCGCCTCGGTGTCGCTGGCGGTGCAGGCGGTCAAGCTGGGGGCCTATGACTTCCTGCCCAAGCCTTTCGACCTGCAGGACCTGAACGCACTGCTGCAGCGGCTGGCGGCGCACGTCCGCATGACGCAGGAGAGCCGGCTGCTGCGCGACAGCATGCGGACGCGGCAGGGCTTCGGCTCCATCGTGGGGCGCTCGCCGGAGATGGAGAAGCTCTACCGCATCATCTCCAAGGCGGCGTTCAGCACGCATCCGGTGCTGGTGCTGGGCGAAAGCGGGACCGGGAAGGAGCTGGTGGCGCGCTCCATCCATTATTCAGGGCCGAACCAGGACAAGCCGTTCATCCCGGTGGACTGCGGATCGCTGGTGCCGACGCTGATCGAAAGCGAGTTGTTCGGTTACGTCCGCGGAGCGTTCACGGGCGCGGTGCGCTCGAAGGAGGGGCTGCTCTCGATCGCCAACGGCGGCACGGTATTTCTCGACGAGGTCGGCGAGCTTCCGGTGGACTTGCAGGCGAAGCTGCTGCGCGCGCTGCAGGAGAAGGAAATCCGGCCGGTGGGCAGCACGCACTCGGTGAAGATTGATGTCCGAGTCCTGGCCGCGACCAATCGCGATCTGGAAACAGCGGTGGAGAAGGGCGCCTTCCGCAAGGACCTGTTCTACCGCCTGAATGTGCTGACGCTGCGCATTCCGCCCCTGCGCGAACGCCGCGGCGACATTCCCATGCTGGCCGAGTATTTCCTGGAGCGGATCACGAATGCGGGCGGCGGTCCGCGGACGATCTCCAGCGAGGCGATGGAACTGCTGATGGCCTACGACTGGCCGGGCAACGTGCGCGAACTGGAAAACTGCATTGAGCGCGCCTGCGCCATGAGTTCCGGGCCGGGCCTGCATGTGGGCGACCTGCCGACATCAATCCAGAACTCGCGGCTCGGCGTGGCGCCGGTGGCAACAGACGCGAGCGGCATCGTGCCACTGCTCGAGCTGGAGCGGCGCGCGATTGTCTCGGCGCTGGAGCGGCTGAATGGCGACAAGCTGCTGGCGGCGCGCCTGCTGGGCATCGGCAAGACAACGCTGTATCGCAAGCTGAAGGAATATAGTTTCCGCGACTAGACGCCCCGGATTGAATCTATACCGTTCCACAACGGGACGCGGCAGGCTGGCCGCCGCACGGCAAGGGCAGTGTTTTCAGTCGGAGCACAACTGGCCTGCGGTTTGCATGTCACCGGGACATGATTCTCGTCATAGGACTGCACGGTGGAGCAGAGAAGTGCGCGACGGCGCTCTCGGGCGCGCTCGGGCAGCCGGTGGACACGGCGCACGCGATGCAGGCGGCTGTTGCATTGGCGCGCGCGAACGAGTATGCCGCCGTAGTGATGGACCAGCAGATGCTCGACCGCGAGGGGCCGGGCGTGGAGACGCTGTTCCGTTACACGAAAACGGCGGTACCGGTGCTGGTGAACATGGCCATCTCCAGCGCCGACCGGGTACTGCGGGAAGTCCGCTCGGCGCTGCAGCGGCGCGACCGCGAGCAAGCGGCCGCGCTCGATGCTGCCGCGCGCACGCTGCGTACCGAGCTGAAAGGGGACATTACCGGCATCCTGCTGTCGTCACAGCTTGCGCTCAACGATCCCGCCTTGCCTGCGACGGCGCAAGCGCGCCTGCGTTCGGTGTGCATGCTCGCCGAGAAAATGCGCGCGCGTCTGGAAGCCTGATCACGCCCCGCCGTTGATGCGTCAAGGCGCGCCGCAGTGCGCCGCCGCACTTCCGGCGTTGTCGCCCGCGTTCAGCCCATCCGCACGCAAGTCCTTGCAAGGGCAACGCCCAAAATACGCCAGCATCTAACCTTGCGTTCGGCAAAGGCCGCATCGGTCGCGGCCATTTACAGGAATTGAGACGATTGCGCATTTTGCTTCAACCCAACGCACCGTCACCAACATCGACCCCAGTAACTGAGAAGGAGGCGCCGGCCTCGCTCGCGGCGACTGCGCTGGAAACCGAACGCGCGGCGCTGGAGCGCCGCGTGGCCGAGCTCGGGGACTGGTTCCACAACCTGGACCTGCACGGCGTGGCCACTGCGCCCAATCACTTCCTCGGGGACTATCCACGGGTGAAGTGGAAGAGTCTTGCAGCGTCGATTCCCGCCGACCTGACGGGCGCGACCGTTCTCGACGTGGGCTGCAACGGCGGCTTCTATTCGGTGGAGATGAAGCGGCGCGGCGCCGAGCGCGTGCTCGGCATCGACGTGGACCAGCGTTACCTGGCGCAAGCGCGCTTTGCCGCCGAAACCCTGGGACTGGAGATCGAGTTCGAAACGCGCTCGGTGTACGAGGTGGACCAGATCGCGGGGCAGTTCGACTACGTCCTCTTTATGGGCGTCCTGTACCACCTGCGATATCCGATGTTCGCGCTCGACAAGGTGGTGAAGAAGGTCGGCCGCCAGCTCATCTTCCAAACCATGGTGCGCGGCTCGGAGAACGCACGCGCATGGGAGAAGGACTATCACTTCTGGAACAAAGGCGTGTTCGCCGACCCGGATTTTCCCTGCATGTATTTCGTGGAGCACTCCTACGCGGGAGATCCGACGAACTGGTGGATCCCCAACCGCGGCGCAGCGGAGGCCATGCTGCGCAGCTCCGGGCTGGAGATCGTGGCGCATCCGGAGGCGGAGACATGGATCTGCGAGCCGCGCACGGCGCGGCGCAATGGGCGCTACGTGCTCGATCTAGAGCTGGAAGGAACGCTGTGATGCTGCCCGCCGGCATGGCTGCCAAGGAGGTCCCGTGGTTGAGGCGGTGATGCTCTGGAACGAGCCCAACAACCTTTCGCACTGGGATTTCAAGATCGATCCCGACTGGCGAATGTTTGCCGAGATGGCGATCGCGGGAGCGCGAGCGATCCGCCGGACGCATCCCGGGCTGAAGCTGGTGCTGGGAGGCATTTCGCCGATCGATGCGAATTTCATCCGGCTGCTGGGCGGCCACGGCGTGCTGGACCACGTGGACGTGGTGGCGGTGCACGGCTTTCCGCTGGACTGGAACCACTGGAAGATCGGCGAATGGCCGGCCAAGCTGGAGGAGATTCGCGCGGTGACGCCGCTGCCGGTGTGGGTGTCGGAAGCGGGCGCGTCGTCGTTCGGGGCGGAAGAAGTGCAGGTGTTCGGGCTGGAGCGCACCGCCGAGCTGCTGCTGCCGCAGGTGGAACGCGTTCACTGGTACAGCCTGTTTGACCTTCCCGCCACGTGGACGGCGACAACGCGCCACAAGGAGTCGGAGGGGAGCGCTTACTACCGGCACTATTACATGGGCCTGGTGCGCGAAGACGGAACGCCCAAGCCGGCGGCCGAACGTTTTCCTGAAGGAATGGGAATCTGCCAGTGGTTCCACTTCGAAGATCCACGGCTGGATGCAGCGGTGGGGTGGATGCGCAAGCTGGGTGCGCGGCGTCTGCGCACCGGAATCAGCTGGGCGGATTGGTTCCGGCCGAATGCGGAGGCGTGGTTCGACCGGCAGATGGCGGCATTGGAGGACTTTGACGTCACGCTCACGCTGTGTTTCACGCCCGAGCACTTGGGCATTGCTCCCCACTACACCAGCCCGCCCAAGAACGCGCAGGACTTTGCCGACTTTGCCAGGTGGGCGGTTGGGCGTTATGCGGGCGCCGGGGCGGCCGCCTGCGGCGGAGGCGGACGATGAGCCGCCGCGTGCTGGTCACAGGTGGCGCCGGGTTCGTGGGTTCGCACATGGTGGACGCCCTGCTGGCGCGCGGTGACGAAGTCACGGTATTCGACAGCCTGTCGCCGCAGGTGCACGGCGCGGCGTTCCCGCGGTACCTGGCGCGCGAAGCCGAGTTCGTGCGCGGCGACATGCGCGACATCCGCGCGCTGCGTCGCGTCGTACGCGGGCAGGATGCCGTGTTTCATCTTGCGGCTGCCGTTGGCGTCGGGCAATCGATGTACGAGATCACACACTACGTGGGCGCGAACACGCAGGGAACGGCGAACCTGTTGCAGGCGATCCTCGACGAGCGGCGCCCGCTGGAGAAGCTGGTGGTGGCCTCTTCGATGTCGATTTACGGCGAGGGGCAGTACCGGTGTGATGCCTGCGGTCCGGTCGCGCCGCCGCCGCGCCCGGCGCTGCAATTACGCGCGCATGACTGGGAGGCGCTGTGTCCGGCGTGCGGAAGTGTGCTTGCGCCGGTCGCCACGGACGAGAGCAAGCCGCTGCAGTGCACGTCGTACTACGCGCTCTCAAAAAAAGACCAGGAGGAAATGGTCCTGCTCTTCGGGCGCACGTATGGCGTGCCGGCGGTGGCGCTGCGGTACTTCAACATCTACGGCACGCGGCAGGCGCTTTCCAACCCGTACACGGGTGTGGCGGCGATCTTCGCAGCGCGGCTGCTGAACCGGCGCGCGCCGCTGGTATTCGAAGACGGCAAGCAGACGCGCGACTTCGTGAGCGTGCACGATGTCGTGGCCGCCAATCTGCTGGCACTGGACAGCGCGACGGCCGATCAGCAGGCCATCAACATCGGGTGCGGCGAGCCGGTGACCATCCGCGAAGTGGCGGAGGTGCTGGCGGAGGCCCTGAACATCGAGACGATGCCCGAGATCACGGGCAAGTATCGCGCCGGCGACATTCGGCATTGTTTCGCCGACATTGCGCGGGCGCGGCAACTCCTGGGCTACGAGCCCAGGCATACGTTCCGCAGCGGCGTGGGCGAGCTGGTGCAGTGGCTGGGCTCGCAGTCAGCAGAAGACCACGCCGCGGAAGCGGCACAACAGCTCAACGCGTATGGTCTGACGGCCTGAACCAGCGCGGTGGCGTACGAGGGAGTTATGGAAAGCAAAGACCGCGCTCGCTCTGTCCTCATTTTCGGTGGCGCAGGATTCATCGGCTCGAACTGGGCCCATCGGTTGCTGAAGACGACCGGCGCCGCAATTCATATCTACGACAACCTTTCCCGTCCTGGGGTTCGCAACAATTTAGAGGGTCTGCGTGAAGCAGCCGGAAAATCGGGCCGGCTGAAGGTCACCGTGGCCGACGTGCGTGACGCGGCGCGGGTGGAGCGCGCCGTACGGCAGGCCACCGAGATCTATCACCTGGCCGCGCAGGTGGCGGTCACCAATTCGGTGACGAACCCGCGCTACGACTTCGAAGTGAATCTGATGGGCACGTTCAACGTGCTGGAAGCGGCGCGACGGGCAGGACGTCGTCCGTTTGTTCTGTTCACGTCCACCAACAAAGTCTACGGCAACCTGGAAACGCGGGCGCGGGTTGCGCGCGGGAAGCGCTGGGAATTCGTCGCGGGTGAGGGCGTGGACGAACGGCAACCGCTCGACCTGCACTCGCCCTATGGCTGCTCGAAAGGCGCGGCCGACCAGTACGTGCACGACTACGGGCGCATGTACGAGATTCCGACGGTGGTCTTCCGCATGTCGTGCGTAGCCGGACCGCGGCAATTCGGCAACGAAGACCAAGGCTGGGTCGCGCACTTTCTCTACTCGGCGCTGGCGGGAGCGCCGGTGATCGTGTACGGCGACGGCCGGCAGCTGCGAGACGTTCTCTACGTGGACGACCTGCTGCGCGCGTTCGAAGCGGTGCGCGACAACCTGCACAGGACTCGGGGGCAGATATACAACGTGGGCGGCGGAGCGGAGAACACCATTTCGCTGCTCGAGCTGATGGAGCAGGTGGAACGGCTGACCGGCAAGCCGCTGGAATACGCCTTCGACGATCGGCGTCCCGGCGACCAACTGGTTTACGTGACGGACACGTCGAAACTGCAGCGCGATACCGGATGGAAGGCGCATGTGAATCCCGCGCTGACGCTGGCACGGATCTACGACTGGTGGAAGCACAACCGCGAGCTGTTTCCGGTGGCGGCGCCGCGCCGCGCGGAAGTCGTGCCCTGGCCGCATATGTTGCCGAGGCCGGCATGAAGTACGCCTTGGTCAATCCGAACTGGAACTTTACCGGCTCGACCTATTTCGGTTGCGCTGATCCTCATCTTCCGCTGGAGCTGATGTTTGCGGCACAGCACCTGCAGCGCACAGGTCACGATGCGGTGCTCATCGATGCGCAACTGGAAAATCGGACGGCGGGAGAGGTGGGCGAGCAGGTGCGCGCGTTCGCGCCCGATTTCGTGGTGATCCCGACCGCGCCGTCGTACTTGTTCTGGCGGTGTCCGCCGCCCGAGCTGCGCGTGCCGCGGGAGTGGTTTGCGGCGGTGGCGCCGATGGGCGCGCTGCGAGTGGCGATCGGGCCGCATCCTTCCGCTACTCCGCTGGCAACTCTTCGCAAGCTGGAGTGCAACGTAGTCATGCGGGGCGAGCCGGACCATGCGCTGGCCGAGCTTGCTTCGAAGCCCTGGGGCGAAGTGCCGGGCGCGTGCTGGCGGGACGACGAGCGCGACCACGTCTCGCCCGATCTCGCGGTGGTCGATATGAGGCAGCTTCCGTCCCTGGAGTTTGGCGGCTATCCGCTGGAGCTGCGGCGGCATCGGCATCACGTGTTTCAGGGCGAAGGGCGCGGGGCGGAGCTGGAGTTTGCGCGCGGGTGTCCGTGGTCGTGCAACTTCTGCAACAAGACGCTGTTCCGCAACAAATTCCGCGAGCGCGAGGTGAACGCCGTACTCGCCGAAGTGGACCAGCTGATCGCGCGCGGGATCGATTATGTGTACTTCATCGACGAAACTTTTGGCGCCGGCAAGAACGCGCGCCTTCTGCTGGAAGGGATGGCGGAGCGCAACATCAACATCGGTTTGCAGACGCGCATCGACCTGTGGAACGAAGAAGCGCTCGACCTGCTGCGGCGGGCACATTGCATTTCGGTGGAGTGCGGCATCGAGTCGATTACCGAGAGCGGCCGCGATGAGCTGAACAAAGGATGCGGCATGAGTAGCGAGAGGATGGCGGAGCTGCTCATCCACGCGCGGACGCAGATTCCGTGGGTGCAGGCGAACCTGATCCTGACCGAGCATGACGATCGCGAGCAGATACGCGCGTTCCAGGAGCGGCTGAAGGCGCGCGGCGTTTGGGTGAGCGAGCCGGTGCCGATGTTTCCGTTTCCCGGCACGCCGCTGTATCAGCAGATGTTCGGCACGCCCGACGACCGCGCCTGGGAGCGCGCGCACCACTACTACACGTCGGCGTTCGCCGGCAAGGGATACAGCGACATTCAGGAGCAACGGCCCGCGGCGATCGAGGACCTGGAATGCACGTACTAGTCACGGCAGACACGCTGGGCGGCGTATGGACCTACGCGCGCGAGCTGGTGACGGGCCTGGTGCGCCGCGGCGTGCGGGTCACGCTGGTGAGCCTGGGCAACATCCCGTCGCCCGAGCAGGCGCAGTGGCTCGAAGGCCAGCGCGATGTGGATTTTCGTCCCACCGCATTTCGCCTCGAATGGATGCAAGAGGCGCAGCAGGACCTGGATGCTTCCCGTGAGTACCTGCTCGGCGTGGTGCACGATGTGAAGCCCGACCTGCTGCACCTGAGCCAGTACGCCTACGGAAATCTTGCTTGTGATGTGCCGCGGCTGATGGCGGCGCACAGCGACGTGGTGAGTTGGTGGGTGAGCGTGCACGGCGAGGAGCCGCGCGACACGGCGTGGATGCGCTGGTATCGCGGCGTGGTCGGCGAAGGTCTGGCTGCGGCCGACGCAGTGGTCGCGCCGACGCGCTGGATGCTCGATGCACTCGGCGCGTTCTACGCGAGGCCGCGCTGCGGTTCGGTGATCTACAACGGGCGGTCGCCGAACCTGTTCAATCCGCACCTGAGCAAGGAGGAGATGGCGATCAGCGTGGGCCGCCTTTGGGACGGCGGCAAGCAGGTTTCGCTGCTGGCCGGGCACGAACATCCGCTGCCGGTGTGGGTGATCGGGCAGGAGAAGCATCCGGACAACGCGCTGGGCGGGGAAGCCGGGTTCCGGGCGGCGGCGAAGAAGAGCGTCTTCTTCAAGGGCGAGCTGACGCAGTCGCAGCTGCGGCACTGCTACAGCCGCGCCGCGATCTACGCCGCCACGTCGCGATACGAGCCGTTTGGGCTGGCCCCGCTGGAGGCGGCGCTTTCGCGCTGCGCGCTGGTGGCGAACGACGTGCCCTCGCTGCGCGAGGTCTGGGGGGAGGCGGCGTGTTACTTCCGTCAAAATGATGCCGCCAGCCTGGCGCAGCAGATTGCGCGGCTGCATGGCGATCGCGACCTGCGCCTTACATATGCCAACCTGGCGTACCAGCGCGCCAAACAGCGCTACTCGGCCGAGCGCATGGTGGACGATTACTTGTGCCTGTACCACTCGGTGGTCGGAGCGGAGGTGGCCGCGTGAAGCCGCTCACCATCCGCTACTTCGCGCATTCATGGGTTTCGGACTGGAACCACGGCAACGCGCACTTTCTGCGCGGGCTGGCGCGGGCGCTCGTGCGACTGGGCCATCGCGTGCGCTGCTACGAGCAGCTTGGCGCCTGGTCGCTGGCCAACCTGATGCGCAGCGAGGGCGAGCGCGCCATCGGCGCGATTGATCAATTTCGCCGCGGGTTTCCGGAGCTGGACATCTGGTTCTACAACAACGACGAACACTTCAGCGCGTTCGCGCACCGCGAACTGCGGCACGCCGACCTGGTGATCATCCACGAGTGGAACGACCCGCGCATCGTGAACCAGGTGCTGGCGCTGAAGGACCAACTGGGATTCCGCGTTCTGCTGCATGACACACACCACCGGGCCTACACCAGTCCGCGCGAAATTCTGAAATTCCATCTGCATCGCTTCGACGGCGTGCTCACGTTCGGCGAGGCCATCACGCGCATCTATCGCGACGGCTTCGGCGTGCCGCGCGCCTGGACGCTGCACGAGGCGGCGGACATCACCAGTTTCGTCCCGCTCGACAGGCCGAAGACGAACGACGTGGTCTGGATCGGGAACTGGGGGGATGAAGAGCGCACGCTCGAGCTGGAGGAATTCCTGCTGCGACCTGCCGAGCAGGTGGGCGCCCGAACCGTGGTGCACGGTGTGCGCTATCCGAGGGAAGCCGTGGAGCGAATGCGGAAAGGCGGGATCGAGTATCGCGGTTACCTGCCGAACCTGGAAAGCCCGCGCGTCTACGGCGAAAGCAGGGTGACGGTGCACGTGCCGCGGCGGCAGTACAACAATGGCCTGAGCGGCATTCCGACGATCCGCGTTTTCGAAGCGCTGGCCTGCGGCGTTCCGCTGGTGTGCGCGCCCTGGCCGGACACAGAAAATCTTTTTTCCGCCGGGCAGGATTACCTGACCGCCGTGGACGGACGGGCCATGGGCGCCATGCTGGCAGAACTTAGGCGCGATGACGCGGCACGGCGGCAACTGGCCGCGGCCGGCCTGGCGACGATTCGCGCACGGCACACGTGCGCGCATCGGGCCGAGCAGTTGGTGAGCATGGTGGAGGAGCTGGGACGATGAAGATCTTCGTGTTCGGCTCCAGCATCGTTTCGTCTTACTGGAACGGGGCGGCAACGTACTATCGCGGCATTTACAAGAACCTGGCCGCGCTGGGGCACGAAATTGTCTTTGCCGAACCGGACATCTACCGGCGGCAGCAGCATCGCGACGACGGCGACTTCAGCTACGTGGAGAGCATCGTCTATCGAACGCCGCGTGACATCGATGCGCTGCTGCAGCGCGCGGCCGACTGCGACCTGGTGATCAAGCACAGCGGCGTGGGCGCCGATGACGCACTCCTGGAGCGCCGCGTCCTAGATTGCCGCGGACCTGCGCGCGTCGCGTTCTGGGACGTGGATGCGCCGGCAACGCTGGCGCGCGTGGAAGCCGATCGCGACGACCCGTTTCGCGCGCTCATCCCTGAGTACGACTTCATCCTTACTTATGGCGGCGGAGCGCCGGTGGTGGACCACTACATGCTTCGCGGGGCGCGGCACTGCATCCCGATTTACAACGCGCTCGATCCGGAGGCGCACTTTCCGGTGCCGGCCGATCCTGAGCTGGCGTGTGACCTTGCGTTCGTGGGAAATCGGCTGCCGGATCGCGAGCGGCGCGTGGAGGAGTACTTTCTGCGCGCGGCCGAACTGGCCCCGGAAATGCGCTTCCTGCTGGGCGGCGAAGGATGGGCAGCGAAGCCTCTGCCGCGCAACGTACGCTGGATCGGGCACGTGGCGACCGCCGACCACAATCGAGTGAACTGCTCGGCGCGCGTGGTGCTGAACATCAATCGCGAATCCATGGCCGAGGTTGGGTTTTCTCCGCCCACGCGCGTGTTCGAAGCCGCCGGCGCGGGCGCGTGCCTGATCACTGACGCGTGGTCCGGGCTTGGCACGTTCTTCGAGCCGGGCGCGGAGGTCCTGCCGGCACGGAACGCGCAGGAAATTGTCCAGCTGTTGCGGAGAACGCCGGAGGGAATGGCGCGAGCGATTGGCGAGGCGATGCGGTCGCGCGCGCTGCGCGAGCATACCTACGAGCGGCGCGCGCGGCTGGTGCACAGCGTGCTGTGCGGCATCGGGGCCGAGGCAATCGCGGAAGTCAGCGAAGTCAGAGCAGCATGAAGATAGTCATTTTTGGGCTTGCGATCAGTTCGTCGTGGGGCAATGGACACGCCACCACGTATCGGGCGCTGGGGCGCGCGCTGCATGCGCGCGGGCACCGGATCGTGTTCTTCGAACGCGATTGGGAGTGGTACCGCGACAACCGCGACCTGCCCGAGCCCGATTTCTGCGATCTCCGGATCTATGAGGAGTGGCCAGACGCGTTGCCGGCGGCGCGACGCGCGTTGCGCGATGCCGACCTGGCGATAGTCGGCTCGTACTTTCCCGACGCGGCGCGCGCGGTCGGGCTGGTGCTGGATTCAGCCGCGCTGAAGGCGTTCTACGACATCGACACGCCGGTCACGGTGGCCGAGCTGCGCCGCACTGGCCACGCGCCGTACCTGCGGCGCGAGGAGATACCGGGATTCGATCTGTACCTGAGTTTTACCGGCGGCCCCATGTTGCGCGAGCTGGAGACGGTGTTCGGGGCGCGGCTGGCGGCGCCACTTTATTGCTCGTTCGACCCGGCAATGTACCGGCCGCGGCCGCCGGCGCGCCGCTTCACCTGCGACATGAGCTACATGGGCACGTATGCCGCCGATCGCCAGCCGAAGGTCGACGAACTGCTGGGGCGGACGGCGACCGGAATGCCGCACGGCAAGTTCATTGTGGCGGGTTCGCAATATCCAAAATCGGTTCGCTGGCCGGCGAACGTAAAACGCATCGTCCACCTGAATCCGAGGTGGCATCCGCTGCTCTACAGCTCTTCGCGGCTCACCCTGAACGTGACTCGTCGCGACATGGTGCTGGCCGGATACTCACCGTCGGTGCGTCTGTTCGAAGCAGCCGCCTGCGGCGCGACAATCGTTTCCGACAACTGGCCAGGGCTGGAGGCATTTTTTGTCCCCGGGAAAGAGATCCTGCTGGCCAGCAGCGCCGACGACGTGCGCCGTTACCTCGACGGCATGGACGCAGCCGAGCTGCGCCGCATGGGCGCCGCCGCCCGCGAGCGCGTGATCGCCGAACACACCAGCGATCGGCGGGCGCGGCAACTCGAACTGCTGGTGGAGCGCGCGTCGCTGCGGGCGGCGGAGGCCGCGTCGGCGCTGGCGCCGGCGTAGCCCGCGTCCAACGGATTCGGAACCTGGCGCATCCTAAGGTATGTCCCCGCCCTTCGTCTCACGCTTGGGGCACGCACGCATACTTTTGTCAGAAAAGGAAGCGCATGCGAGTCGCTCTGATCGCGCCCCCGTTCATCCCTGTGCCGCCGAAGGTGTATGGCGGAACCGAGCTGTTCATTGCGCACCTGGCGGAGGGTCTGCGCGAGGGCGGGATCGAGCCGGTGGTGTACTGCAACGGCGAGTCTACGGTGAACGTGGAGCGGCGCTGGATGTACGAGCGGGGGGAGTGGCCGATCCGCGGTGAGATCTACGACAACCTGAAAGACATGAACCACACCGCGTGGGCAGTGGCCGACGCCCGCAAGAGCTGTGACCTCATCCATCTGAACAACGCGTCCGGGCTGGTGGCTTCGCGTTTTGCGACCCAGCCATTCGTTTACACCATTCACCATCCGCACAACGACGGGCTGAGCAGCTTCTATGAATGCTTCCCGCAGACGCAGTACGTCACCATCAGTGAGTTTCAGCGGCGGCGTGAAAGCATGCCGAGGGTGCGCACCATCCACCACGGCATCGATGTCTCGTTTTACAGTTTCCGCGAGAAAAAGCAGCCGTACGTCAGCTTTATCGGGCGAATCGCGCCCATCAAAGGCACGCATTTGGCGATTGCGGCGGCGCAACGCGCCGGCGTCCCGCTGAAGATAGCGGGCGAAGTGCAGCCCGTCTTCCGCGACTACTTCGAGCGCGAGATCAAGCCGCACATCGACGGGACATTTATCGAATACATCGGCGAAGCGGACCTGGCCGCCAAGAACGAATTACTGGGCAATTCGCGCGCCATGCTGTTCCCGGTGCAGTGGGATGAGCCCTTCGGCCTGGTCATGGTGGAAGCGATGGCCTGCGGAACGCCGGTGCTGGCACTGCCCGGTGGATCGGTGCGCGAAATCGTTGCGGAGGGCATCTCCGGGTACGTGTGCAAGGACGTGGAAGAGATGGCGGCGCGCATCGGCAACCTGGAAATCGAGCCCGGGCTGGCGCGCCAGTACGTGGAACAGAACTTTTCGCTGGCGCGCATGGTGGCCCAGTACGCGGAGTTGTACCGCGAGATACTCGAGCATCCGCAACCGCCGGCGAAGACCTCCCGGAGCAGCGCGCTGTCGGAGCAATCGGCGATCGCATGAGCACGCAGTTTGCCCCATCACCAGAGGGGCTGATTGAAATTCCGTCGCCGTACGTCGAGCCGCGCGTCGCCTTCCAGGCGCAGGAGCCGCGGAAGGTCAACAACCTCACCCTGATCGACGGCAAGACGTTTCTCTCCACCACCGTTGCGGGCGACATCTCGCCGGCCGGCGCGCCCGATGTGGGCTTTTTCCACGACGACACGCGCTTCCTCAGCCACCTGGAGCTGCGCGTGGGCGGCGCTCGCGCGGTGGTGCTTTCGTCGAGCACCGAAAAAACCTTCACCTCGCACATCGAGCTCACCACCGGGAATCTCGCGCTGCGCGAGTCGTTCGACCTGCCCGAGAACACGGTGCACATCCGGCGCGAGCAACTGCTGGTGAACGACGTCTTCTGCGATTCGATCAGCTTTGACAACTACAACCGCGTGCCGGTGGAGTTCATGGTGGAGATGGCATTCGGCGCCGACTTCGTAGACGTGTTCCAGGTGCGTGGCTGCGTGCGGCGGGTTCATGGCAAGTACTTCAAGCCGGTGCATCACGGGAAGCTGCTGGAGTTCCATTACGCCGGGCTGGACGGCACGATGCGGCAGACCCGAATCGAGATGGCGCCCGCGCCTTCACACACGGAAGACTACGCGGCGCACTGGGACGTGCGGCTGGAGCCGGGAAAGCGCGTGCAGTTGCAGATATGGGTAACGCCCAGCGTGCAGGGCCGGAAGTCGCGAGCGCGCCAGGTGGAGTTCGCCGAAGGCGAGAGCCTGCGCCGGCGGACCCAGGGCGAGTGGGAAGCGCAATCAACGCATTTCTCCAGCAATCAGAAGGTGTTTGACGCGGCGCTGGCCACGGCCACCGGCGACTTCCACGCGCTGCTCATTCCTGACGGAGACCAGCGCATCATCGCGGCCGGCATACCCTGGTTTGCCACCATCTTCGGGCGCGACTCGATTGTTGCCGCGTATCAAACGCTGGTGCTGAATCCGCAACTGGCCTGCGACACCCTGCGCGTCCTGGCGCGGCGCCAGGGCACGCGCTATGACGACTGGCAGGACGAGGAACCCGGCAAGATCCTGCACGAGTATCGCGAAGGCGAGATGACGCTGGACGGCGAGATGCCATTCCATCCGTACTTCGGCACGGTGGACGCAACTCCGTTGTTCCTCATCCTGCTGGGCGAAACCTGGAACTGGACCGGTGACGAGCAGCTGGTCCGCGATCTGCTACCGGCGGCGTACAAGGCGCTGGACTGGATTGACCGTTACGGCGATTTGGACGGCGACGGTTTCGTGGAGTATCAGCGGCGTTCGAAACAGGGTCTGACCAATCAGGGATGGAAGGATTCCTGGGACGCGAACATGCATCGCGACGGCACGCTGGCGCGTTCACCCATCGCGCTGGTCGAGGTGCAGGGCTACGTTTACGACGCGAAGTACCGGATGGCGTCGGTGCTGCGCGCGATGGGAGACTCGAAGCGCGCCGATGCGTTGCGCAACGAGGCCGCTGCGCTGGCCAAACGCTTCGAGAAAGCCTTCTGGATGCCGAAGGAAGGCTTTTATGCGATGGCCCTGGATGCCGACAAGCGGCAGTTGCAGGTCATATCGTCGAATCCCGGGCACCTGCTGTTCACGCGCATTCTCGGCCGCGAGCGGGCGCGGACGGTTGCCGCGCGCATGATGCAGAGCGACATGTTCACCGGCTGGGGATGGAGGACGCTCTCGTCGGCGGAGCCGGTGTTCAACCCGCTCAGCTACCACCGCGGATCGGTGTGGCCGCACGACAACTCGATCGTGGCGCACGGCATGGCGCTGAATGAAATCCGCAAGCCCGCCCTGCAGTGCATGACCACGCTGTTCCAGGCGGCGCTGAACTTCCGCGACTACCGCTTGCCGGAGCTGTTCTGCGGCATCCAGCGGCGGCAGCACGATGCGCCGGTGCACTACCCGGTGTCGTGCTCTCCGCAGGCCTGGGCATCGGGAGCATTTTTCCTGATGCTGGCATCGGTGCTCGGTATTCGCCCGAGCGCGCACAAGCGGGAGCTGAACATCGTGAACCCGATTCTGCCGGACTGGATGGAACACTTCAGCATTCGCAACCTGCGCATCGGCAACAGCCGCGTGGGTCTGGACTTCAACCGCCATGGCGAGCGAACGTTCTGCAACGTGGTGGACGTGGGGGGCGAGAGACTCTCGGTGAACGTGGTGTTCAGGCGCTAGCGGAGTCCGGCGTTCTTTTTGCGGGCGCGTTCGGCATTGCGCTGCTCGCGGCGGCGCCCGGCGTCTTCATAGCGGCGTTTCTGCTCGGGAGTTTGCGGGACCACGGGCGGGACGGGCAGATGGCGTCCTTCGCGGTCCACGGCGACAAAGGTGAGATACGCGGAGCTGACGTGCTTGCGCGTGCCCTCGAGGTAGTTCTCCACGAAAACCTTCACGCCGACCTCCATCGAAGTATTGAAGGCGCGGTTTACCGACGAGCGCAGAATCACAAGGTCGCCGACGCGCACCGGCACGAGAAAATCCAAATGATCGATGGAAGCGGTGACGACGTACGCGCGGGCGTGGCGGTGGGCGGCGAGCGCCGAAGCCAGGTCCATCCAGTGCATCAAACGCCCGCCGAGGAGCGCGTTCAACGGGTTGGCGTCGTTGGGCAGGACGATCTCTGCCATCTCGGACTGCGATTCACTCACTGGGCGGGGCGTCAGGTCGGGTTTGCTTTCGGTCATTGTTTTCTTCGAGGTCAGGCGTTGGACAGGGTAGCAGTGCGGGGCCGGCGTTCCAGATAGGTCGCGACGAAACGCTCGACCTGGCGCGCCATTCCGGGCAGCGGCAGATCGGCATGGGCAAGGCGATGCGCGGCGCAGTCGTAGTCCACGCGTCCGTGCGCGGCAGGCGCGTGGTCACGCTCGGCGCACCAGGAGATCACGAGCCGCCCGTCGCTTTCCAGGGCGACGGCGTAGCGCACAGCGTCGGCGGCGCGCTCGGCGGGCAGGCGAGGACAGTTCCGCGCGTAACCGATGTTGCAGTTCGACTTGAGCTCATCGTCGCGGAGCTGCTCGCCTTCGTGGCCGGCGGCGCAGCAGCTTCCGCCGAATCCGGAGCCCAGCGGGAGACGGGCCGGATGCGGCCAGAGGAGATCGTCGCGCTTTTCCGAGGGAAGAAAGTAAGGACAGGCCATCACGGCTCCGTTTGCGGCAATTGTAGCGCGATGGGCAACCTAAGACAGAAAGGACCCGGAAGACACGGAGGAAAAGAGGCTGAACGTGCAGGCGGTTGACCGATAGAACAGAGACGTAGCAAGCTACGTCTCTACTCCTTATGAATGCTGAACGCGTGGGGATGCTCAACGAAGTGCTCGCGCAGAACCCGGACGACGCCTTTGCGCGCTACGCGCTGGCGCTGGAGTATGCAAATTCGGGCGAGACGGAGACCGCGCTGGCGGAGTTCGCACGCCTGCTCGAGACGAATCCCAACTACGTCCCTGGATACCAGATGGCCGCGCAAACATTGCTGCGCGCAGGCCGGACTGACGAGGCGCGCGCGATGCTGGAGCAGGGAATCGCCTGCGCCGAGAAGTCGAACAACGCGCATGCGCAGTCGGAGATGCAGGGGATGCTGGATGAATTGGGTTAGCGCTTCGCTGCCGCCTGCTGCGCAGCAATGACTTCGTCGGCGGGAGCGAGCGAGCGCGCCATGGACTTCTCCACCAGCCGCGGCACGTTTTCGTAGAGCTTCACAAACAACCAGTACCACCACGGCACCACCGCCTGGCGTTTGCCGCCCAGCCAGGCCTTGAGAACGGCGCGGGCGACGACGCCGGCCGGAACGCTCCACTTGGCTGAGCGTCCTACGCGCATGGCGCCGGGCGCGCGCACCGCGTTCACGCCGAAGTCTGTGCTGATGTAGCCGGGGCAGACCGAAATCACGTTCACGCCCGTTCCGCGCAATTCCAGGCGCGCCGCGTAGCTGAGAGCATTGAGCGCGAACTTGCTGGCCGAGTAGATGCTCATGTGCGGCGAGGCAATATGTCCCGAGACGCTGGAGATGTTGATAATCGCGCCCGAGCCCTGGCGCTTCATGACGGGAATCGCGACCTGCATGGCGTCGATCACGCCGAAGAAGTTGGTATCGAACAGGTCGCGGGCGCCGCTCATCGGAAGCTGCTCGACCGAAGCCATCATGCCGAAGCCGGCGTTGTTCACCCAGGCGTCGACACGGCCGAAGCGCTGAAGCGTAGCGGCCATCAGCGCTTCGAGGTCAGCGCGGCGGCGAACGTCGCATGCGACGGCGAGCGTACGTTCGGTGTGGCCGATGCGGGCGCGCGCGGCCTCGGCACGCGCAGGGTCGCGGGAGGTGATCACCACGGCCGCACTCTCATCGGCGAACAGCTTTGCGATGGCTTCGCCGATGCCCATGGAACCGCCCGTAACGACGGCAACCTTGCCCCTGAGCTTCATGCAGGCAGTTTCAGGTTTCGAGTTTCAGGTTTCAAGTGGTTTGTGGCGGCGTTGGCGGCGGTTGTGCGGCGCAACCGCTGTTGGGGCGCAAGCTGGACATACCGATTCAGCGCGGGACCCGGCATGACACCCTGCAAGGATGACCAATGCGCCCTGCCTCTCACTTGCACAACACGAAGCGTACAATCGCGAAATGGCGCAACTGCTGCCGCTTTTTCCGCTGGAGATGGTGCTGTTTCCCGGCGTCGGTGTGCCGCTGCACATCTTCGAGCCGCGCTACAAGGAGATGATCGGCGAGTGCATCCAGCAGCGGGAGCCGTTCGGCATCGTGCGGGCGCAAGAAACGAGCCTGTCGCGGGTGGGATGCTCGGCGGAAGTTGTGAACGTGGTGAAGCGGTACGACGATGGCCGGATGGACATTATCGCCGGCGGCGTGCGCCGCTTCGAACTGCTCGAAGTGGACCAGCAGCGCAGCTTCCTGCGAGGCGACGTGCGCTTCTTCGACGACGAACCCGGTTCGGCGTCGCGCACCGGAATCGAGAAGGCCCTGGGATTGCACAAGCAGGCGCTTGCGCTGCTGGGCGCGGAGGCCGAGCCGCCGGAGAGCGACTCTCCGCACGTGACGTTTCAGCTGGCGGCGGGTCTGCCGACCGACCTGGACTTCAAGCAGGCGCTGCTCACCATGCGCTCGGAAGACGAGCGCCTTTCCGCTTTGCTGGAGTACTACGAAGCGATCATTCCCCGGCTGGAGAAGATGCGTGTGGCCCGCAAACGGGCCGGCGGGAATGGGCATGTCCACTAGAGCAGCACTCAGCAATCAGCATTCGGTCCCCGAACGATCGGGCGGGGCAAGAATTCGTTGCCGGCTGCAATCGTCCGGGGGCTGCGTGCTGAATGCTGAGTGCTGACTGCTTCCGCGCGCGACCGAAGCGCGTTGCGACGCATCGTATAATCGGCGTTCTGGAGGTCCCGGGCCCATGACTGTTCCTCGCACCCTGGGCGAGCTGCGGCGCAGCGACTACAGCGAGCAGCGGCTGCGCACCCGCCGCGTGAAAGACGAACTCCGCGAAAACCTGATCTGTAAATTGCGCCGCAGGCAGGCGATTTTTCCCGGCATTGTCGGCTACGACGATACGGTGGTGCCGCAGCTCGTCAACGCGGTGCTCTCGCGGCACAACTTCATCCTGCTCGGGCTGCGAGGACAGGCGAAGAGCCGCATCCTGCGCGCGCTCACCGGACTGCTCGATCCGCAAACCCCGTTCATCGCCGGTTGCGAGATTCACGACAGTCCCTACACGCCGATTTGCCGCCGCTGCCGCGACCTGGTCGCGCGCGACGGCGACGAGACGCCGATTGCGTGGCTCGCGCCGGACGACCGCTACGTGGAGAAGCTCGCCACGCCGGACGTGACCATTGCCGACCTGATCGGAGACATCGATCCGATCAAGGCGGCGCGCGGCGGGCATGAGCTGGGAAGCGAACTCACCGTCCACTATGGACTGCTGCCGCGGGCGAATCGAGGCATTTTCGCCATCAACGAACTGCCGGACCTGGCGGGAAAAATCCAGGTCGGCTTGTTCAACATCATGCAGGAAGGCGACGTGCAGATTAAGGGCTACCCGGTCCGGCTGCCGCTCGACGTGGCGCTCGTATTCAGCGCCAACCCGGAAGACTACACGGCGCGCGGGAAAATTATTACGCCGCTGAAGGACCGCATCGGCTCGGAGGTGCGGACCCACTATCCGGCCACGGTCGATGAAGGGATTGCCATCACCGCGCAGGAGTCGTGGACATCGCGCGATGGGAACAAGCTGGTGGTGCCGAAATACGTGAGCCAGATCGTGGAGCGGATCGCGTTCTGCGCGCGGGAAGACAAGAAGATCGACAAGCGCTCGGGCGTGAGCCAGCGCCTGCCCATCAGCTGCATGGAAAATGTGGTCTCGAACGCCGAGCGGCGCGCGCTGCGCAACGGCGAATCCACCGTAGTGCCGCGCGTGGCCGACATTTACGCCGCGATGCCGGCGATCACCGGCAAGCTCGAACTGGAGTACGAAGGCGAGATGAAGGGCGCCGACAATGTGGCGCGCGAGCTGATCCGCACCGCCATCGCCAAGACCTTCGACGAGTACTACGAGACGAGCGACCTGCAACAGATCGTCCAGTGGTTCGACTTGGGCGGCGAGATCAAGGTGGATGATGGTGCTCCGGCGGCGGAGATGAGCGAGACGCTGCGCGGCATCCAGGGCCTCGGCGACAAGTTGGCGGCGGTTGGGGTGAAGGGGAAAGACGCGCCCGAGGTGCAGGTGTCGGCGGCCGAGTTTGTCCTTGAGGGCCTGCACGCGCACAAGCGCATTGGGCGCAGCGAGGAGCGGGTGTTCACCAAGGGCGAGAAGATGGCGCAGCCCCGGCGCACGGAGCGGGATGAGTTTGGACGGGAAGAACCGCCGTCGCGTGGTCGGAGAGGCTTCAATTGAACCGCGGAGACACGGAGACGCGGAGAAAACTGATTCACGAAGACCTCACCGAGCAAATCATAGGGGCTGCCATCGAGGTGCATCGAATTCTCGGCCCAGGTTTGCTGGAGTCGGCCTACGAGGAGTGCCTGTGCAGGGAGCTAAACCTGCGACGCCTCTCATTTCAACGCCAGGTGGAAGTCCCAGTCGAATACAAGGGAGTGAAACTTGATTGTGGTTACAGGATCGACCTACTGGTCGAAGATCGTGTCGTCGTCGAGCTCAAATGCGTTGATCGTGTCCTGCCCGTGATTGAGGCGCAGCTGTTGACCTACATGCGAATGCTGAACATTGAGTCGGATTGATCTTCAACTTTCACAGCAATGTTCTGACAAGGGGCGGCGTGATTCGTAAGGTGCTTTCAATGCCCGAAGTTCTCCGCGCCTCCGCGTCTCCGCGGTTATAGATCGGTATATGCGCCGCATACGCTACAGCAAATACGTCCCCGACCTGGCCTCGGAGATGTCGATGGAGGACCTGCTGCAGGCGCTCTCCGACTATCTGCTGAACTCCGGATTTCAGGACCAATACTTCTACGACATGAACCAGCAGACGCTGGAAGAGCTGCGCCAGGCGATCGAGCAGGCGCTGATGTCGGGCGATATGTTCGACGACGAGCAGGTGCAGCAGCAGCTCGAGCAGATGCAGCAGGAAGGGCGGCTCGACGAGCTGATCGAGCAGATCATCCGGCGAATGGAGCGGGAGGATTACGTCTCCATTGACCAGCCGCACGAGCCGTCGCAGCGGTCGAGCGTCGGCGGACAGGTGGGCGAGAACCAGGCGCAGGCGAAGTTCGAGATCACCGACAAGAGCCTCGACTTCCTTGGCTACAAGACGCTGCGCGACCTGCTCGGGTCGCTGGGCAAGTCGAATTTCGGGCGGCACGACACGCGCGACCTGGCGACGGGCATTGAGGCTTCGGGCGCGTCGCGGCAGTACGAATTCGGCGACGCGCTGAACCTCGACATCACCGCCACGCTCTCGAGCGCCATCCAGCGCGACGGGCTGAAGCTGCCGCTGAACATCGAGTACTCTGACCTGCAGGTGCACCAGTGCGAGTACCAGTCGTCGTGCGCGACCGTGATGATGCTCGATTGCTCGCACTCCATGATCCTGTACGGCGAAGACCGCTTCACGCCGGCGAAAAAAGTGGCGATGGCGCTCTCGCAGCTGATCCGCACGCAGTATCCGGGCGATTCGCTGTCGCTCGTCCTGTTTCACGACTCGGCCGAAGAAGTGCCGCTCTCGCAACTGGCGCGCGTCAAAGTCGGACCGTACTACACCAACACGCGCGAGGGGCTGCGCCTGGCGCAGCGCGTGCTGCAGAAGCAGAACAAGGACATGAAGCAGATCGTGATGATCACCGACGGCAAGCCCTCGGCGCTCACGCTCGAAGACGGCCGCATCTACAAGAACGCCTTCGGCCTGGATCCGCTGGTGGTGAGCCAGACGCTGGAAGAAGTTTCAAAGTGCAAGCGAGCGGGAATTCTGATTAACACCTTCATGCTGGCGTCGGATTACGGACTGGTGCAGTTCGTCCAGAAGGTGACCGAGATGTGCCGCGGGAAGGCGTACTTCACCACGCCCTACACGCTGGGGCAGTACCTGCTGATGGACTACATGAGCAGGAAGACCAAGACGATCCACTGAGCTCACCTACGCTTTTGGCGGCTGCCCCGTCTCTTCCGCCCGAACCGCCGCCTCGGCCGCCTGGAAGCCAATCCTGGAGTGAGTTCCGTCGCAGAACGGCTTGTTGACCGATGCGCCGCAGCGGCAGAGCGAGAATGCCTGCTGGCCGTCTTTGACCTTGGCGCTCAGGTCGTATTCGTTTCCGTTGGCGTCAACCAGTTTGACGCTGCCGATGGGGGCCTCCACGCGATACGGGCCGTTGGGGCGGACGGTGATCTTCACCTCTGCCATGAGTCCTCCGGAAAAGTTCACAGTTTACAGTTAACAGTTCACAGTTGGGAACCCGGTCGTTCCGGCATTCTCGTCGGCGCGGCGGGCGCCGATAGCGTAGGCGGAATGCAGAGATCCCGAGCCGCACAGAACGCGGCTCAGGATGACCCCTCTTTAGGTCAGCTCTTTCGGCTCACGATGACCCTCTTTAGCCCAGGATGACCACTTTTCAAAAGAGGGTCCGGGGTTAGGTGCCGACGGGCGCGGCGGCGGTCGCTACAGCGTCAAGAGCGGCGAAGGGTTGCGTGCCGAGGGCGAGGCGCGCGTCGTCGTCAAAACGGGCGGAGATGGTGTGCAATGCCGTTGTTGTTCTCGCGCTTTCTGTAAACTGTGAACTGTAAACTGTGAACTGAGATGAGTGCACACGGACATCCAGGAATGCAGCCACCTACGCCGCAGCCGCTGCCTGGCGTGGGGAGCATCATTGCGGTCGGATCGGGGAAGGGCGGCGTGGGCAAGACCACCGTCGCGGTGAATCTCGCCCTGGCGCTGGCGAAGCTGGGCTTCAAGACCGGGTTGCTCGACGCCGACGTATACGGCCCCAACGTTCCGCTGATGATGGGCGCAACGGCGACCCCGGTGGTGAACGCTGAAAACCGCATCATCCCGCTGGACCAGCACGGCGTGCGCCTGCTGTCGGTGGGCCTGCTGAATCCGGGCGACCGGCCGCTGATCTGGCGCGGGCCCATGCTGCACTCCATCATCCGGCAGTTCCTGCAGCAGGTGAATTGGGGCCAACTCGATTATCTCGTGGTCGACCTGCCTCCGGGCACGGGTGACGTGGCGCTGTCGCTCATCCAGACCGTGCCGCTCACGGGCGCGATCGTGGTCTCCACGCCGTCCGACGTGTCGTTGCAGGACGCGCGCAAGGCGATCGAAATGTTTCGCCAGGTGAAGGTGGACATTCTCGGCATCGTCGAGAACATGAGCCACTTCGTTTGCCCGCATTGCCACCAGGAGATCGACATCTTTTCCAAGGGCGGAGCCGAGCGCACGGCGGGCGCCTTCGGACTGGCCTTCCTGGGACGAGTGGCGCTCGATCCAGCGGTGCGGGCCGGCGGCGATTCGGGGCATCCGGTGGCGCTGGCCGGCGAGGACGAGCACGCGAAGTCATTCTTCGACCTGGCGCGTCGGGTGGACGAGCGCGTGCGCGAGATCAAGTCGCGGCCGAGCGAGAGCGTGGTCGAAATCCAATGACGATTCGCCGACGGCTGTGCGCGGCCCGGGCGGGATTTCGCTGAGGCTTTCGCATTTTGTCCCTTAACCGGCTTCGAGTGGAACTCCAGCAGCCCTGCTGGGTTATTATGTTGCGTTTCATCTTGCAGCGCATGTGAAGCGAGCCGCGCGTTTCGGGCGCTTCGGGAGAAGCGCGCCCCGCGCCCAGGTTCGTCTTCACCGATGCAAGAACCACCTGGAACTCCGTCATAGACGTGGAGACGCCTCGATGAAGAAGCTCGCCCTGGCCGTGGCCGTATGCTCGATGTCGTTGTGGGTCGCCTGCGGCGGCGGCAAGTCGTCTTCCTCCTCCACGACCGTCACCATCACCATATCGCCCACCACCGCGTCGGTGGTTGGCGGCCAAACCGTGCTGTTCACCGCTACCGTGACCGGCAACAGCAACACCGCCGTCAACTGGCAGGTGAACAGCATTGCCGGCGGCAACAGCACCGTCGGGACGATCAGCACAGGGGGACTCTATACCGCGCCCAATACGGTGCCGAACCCGGCGACGGTCACGATTACGGCGATCTCGCAGGCCGATACCACCAAGACCGCGACCGCTTCGGTCACCATCACCGGACCTGCGCCGCCCATACCCACGGCGTTCGTAGTGATCAGCCCGCAGGTGGCGACGCTACCCGCCGGCGGCCAGCAGACGTTCAGCGCGACGGAGAACGGCGCGCCCATCGCGGTGACCTGGGGGGTCCGTTGCGACAGCGCGACGGCCGGCGCGTGCGGATCGATCACCACCGCGGGTGTGTACACGGCGCCCCTGACGCCGCCGCCGGGGGGCAATGTGCGCATTACGGCGACGGCAAATGACGGCAGCGCGCCCACTGCGACGGCCAGCGTCACCATTCAGTTCGGCAACGGAAGCCTCAGCGGGCGGTACGCATTTACATTTTCCGGACAGAAATCCGGCGCGCCGTTCATGGCGGGCGGCAGCATCGTCTTCAACGGCACCGGCGGAATCACCGGCGGCACGGAGGACGTGAACAACAACAACAACGGCGCCGCGAACGTGGCCATCACCGGTGGCAGCTACAACGTGGGCAGCAACGGACGCGGAACCGCAACCATCCAGACGGCGGCGGGCACGGAAAGCTGGCAGTTCACGCTGGTGAACAACCTGCACGGGTTCGCAGCGCGCTTCGATGCCGGCGTCGCCAACGCCAGCGGCGTGCTCGACCGGCAAACGCCCTCGCAATTCACGCTGGCGTCGGTGCAGGGCGGCTATGCGTTCAACATTGGCGGGCAAAGCGCCGGGCGCACGGTGGCCATCGCCGGGGCGCTCGTTTCAGGCGGCGCCGGCGGGATCACGAGCGGGCGGCTGGACGCAAATGTGGCGAATGTCGTCACGCCGGACAGCGCCCTTACGGGCACCTACACCGCGCCCGACGCGAACGGCCGCGGCACGCTCTCGATCGTAAGCGGCCTTGGCACGCTGAACTTTGCCTATTACATTGTCGATACCAACCGGCTCAAGCTGGTCGGCACCGATACCGCGCAGGTACTGGCGGGTGACGTGGGCAAGCAGGCCGCCGGTCCGTTCAGCAACGCCAGCTTCTCCGGTGGATTCGCCTTCACGACGTCGGGCACGGCGGCGCTTACTCCGGTGGGCCAGGGCGGAATCTTTACGCTCGACGGCGGCGGACGCGTGGTGAGCGGCATGCTTGACCAGAACAGCAATGGCAACCTGCAGAGCAATGTGCCGCTGTCGGGCACGTACGCCGTCAGCGACACGGCCACCGGGCGCGCCACGCTGTCATTCACCGCCGGAAGCAGCACGCTGCAGTACGTGTTCTATCCACAGGCGGGTGGCGTGCTGAACCTGGTGGAAGTGGACGCGACCAACGTCACGCGCGGCGCCGCCATCGCGCAGGGCGTCTCAACGTTCAACGGATCTTCACTCGTGGGTGAGTTTGCCGGGCTGCTCACGGGCGCGGACCTCATCACCAACCGCGGACAAAGCGATGTGATCGGGCAGTTCACGCTGAACGGCGGCAGCGCGCTCACCGGAATCGTGGACGTGAACAACAACGGCTCCACGTCAACGGCGCAGAATTTCACCGCTTCGTACCTGGTGGACTCCGCCACCGGACGTGGCGCCGCCAGCTTCACCAGCAACGCGGGCACGCTGCCCAACGGAGTTTTGGCGCTCTACATCGTGGACTTCAACAACGTCCTGTTTCTTGAGACGGACAGCAACCGCGTCCTCACCGGGACGATCCAGAAGCAGTTCTAGCCCTCCTGCACGGATTGGCACTCTGGGTACCCAGAGTGCCAATCTTGACAGTCCGGCAGCGCGTTCCTACAATCGAGACCATCGAAGGTGCCGGGCGTCGCTAGCTAAGTTTTTGCATCTAAAGGATTAAGCTGCTGTCGGCGTCCGGACCGACAGCAGGATTGTCTCTGGGCATATGCCGAACCAACCCAACATCGGAGAGCGCGAACGCGAGATCCTGACGGCGATCGTTTCCACCTTCATCGCCACCGGCGAGCCGGTAGGATCGCGGACGCTGGCGCGCATGAATGCCGAGGGCCTGAGCCCGGCGACCATCCGCAACGTCATGGCCGACCTCTCCGATGCCGGCTATCTGGAGCAGCCGCACACTTCCGCGGGCCGCGTGCCGACCACCGAGGCCTACCGCTACTACGTGGAACAGTTGACGGGGCGAGCGCGAATCTCGGAGAACGACGCAGGGCTGATCGAGGACTCGCTGCACGGGATCAGCGATCCGCAGGAGTTTTTGGAGCGGACGTCGCAGGTGCTCTCGCTGATCTCGCACGGCGTGGGTGTAACGGTAGCCAGCACGGGGCAGCGCAAGGCGCTGGAGCACATCTATTTTTCGCGTCTGTCGGAAAACAAGATTCTGGCGGTGCTGGTCACACGCTCGGGCGTGGTGCGCGACCGGCTGCTGCGGGTCGAACACGACCTGAGCCAGGCCGACCTGGACGTTGCGGCGCGCTACATCAACGAAAATTTTCAAGGCTGGACGATGGAAGCCGTGCGCGCAGAAATTGCGCGGCGGCTGGAAGAAGAACGCAGCGAGTACGACCGCATGATGCGGTCCCTCGAACAGCTCTACCGGCAAGGCGCGCTGGCGGCCGAGCCTTCGTCGCAAAGCGTGTACATCGGCGGCGCGGCCAACCTGGTGGGGAACGAGCAGGACACCGCGCGTCTTCGGCAGCTTTTGCAGACGCTCGAAGAGAAAGAGCGCGTTGCCGACCTGCTGGCCGCGTATCTCAACGCGCAGCAGGAAGCAGTGCGCGTCGTGATCGGCCTGGAAGACGCGATGCCGCACATGCGCAACTTCGTACTCATCGGGGCGCCGGCCCGTGTTGGCGACGAGGTGCGCGGATCGCTGGCAGTGCTGGGCCCCACGCGCATCGACTACGAACACACCATCACGGCGGTGAGCTATATCGCGCGGCTCTTCGACAAGATCCTCAACGAAGGCGAATAGGGACGGTTATGGCGAGAGGGAATGGCAAATCCGAACTTGACCAGGATGTCCGGCTGGATGCCGAGCGCGAGCTGACCGCGGGCGACGACAGCGCGGCAGCAGCCGAGGTTGCGCAGGAGGAGCTGCAGCGCACCCGAGCGGAGCGCGACGCGCTGCTCGACCGCATGGCGCGGCTGCAGGCCGAGTTCGAGAATGCGCGCAAGCGCTCCGCGCGCGAGCAGGCCGACTTCCGGGACTACGCGCTGGTGGATGCCGCCCGGACGCTGTTGCCAATCCTCGACAGCCTGGACCGCGCGCTGAAAAGTTCGCGCGGCGGGGGCGATGAGTTCCGCTCCGGCGTGGAGCTGATTCAGCGGCAGTTCAGCGACGCGCTGGCGAAAATGGGCGTGCGTCCCGTGCCTGCCCAGGGCGAGCCCTTCGATCCAACGCTGCACGAAGCGGTGGAAATGGTGGAGCGCAGCGATGTCCCCGATCATCAGGTGATTGAGGAGTTGCAGCGGGGCTACAGGCTGAAAGACCGGCTGCTGCGTCCGGCGATGGTGCGGGTGGCGCGCAATCCGAAGGGCTAGTCCTCAGTTCTCGGTTCTCAGTTGGACCTGGGAGCGCCAACCGGAGTTCTTCCTGGCCCGCGCTGCTCCGAGGCCAGGCGCGCGAATGAGAGCCGAGACGTGATGTTGCCGGGCGAACCGAGAACCGAGAACTGAAAACCGAGAACTGAATTTTGGCAACCAACGCAAAACGCGACTACTACGAGGTGCTGGGGGTGGCGCGCGGCGCCAGCGAGCAGGAAATCAAGAGCGCCTACCGCAAGCTGGCCATGCAGTACCATCCCGACCGGAATCCCGGCAACAGCGATGCCGAAGAACGCTTCAAGGAGTGCAGCGAGGCGTACGCGGTGCTCGCCGACGGCGACAAGCGCGCGCAATACGATCGCTTCGGACACGCGGGCGTGAGCAGCGCGGGCGGTGTCGGGTTCGATCCCACCATCTTCCAGGACTTCGGCGACATCTTCAGCGACCTGTTCGGTTTCGGCGACCTGTTCGGCGCGAGCGGCGGCCGCCGGCGGAATCGCGCTCAGCGTGGCGCCGACCTGCGCGAAGACCTGAGCCTCGAATTCGAGGAAGCGGCGTTCGGGGTGGAGACCGAGGTGCACATTCGCCGCCACGAGGGCTGTGAGGCTTGCGGAGGCACCGGCGCGGCCAAGGGTAAAGAGCCGGCCACGTGCCGCACTTGCGGCGGGCGGGGGCAGGTGCGATATCAGCAGGGGTTCCTCACCATTGCGCGGACGTGCCCGGCGTGCGCGGGCGCGGGCCGCGTGATCGCCGATCCCTGCGCCAAGTGCCACGGCGAAGGGCGTGTGATTCGCGAGCGGCGGATCGAGGTCAAGGTCCCTGCGGGAGTGGAAGACGGGACACGCATGCGCTTCAGCGGACAGGGCGAGGGCGGCGTCAACGGCGGTCCGGCGGGCGACCTGTACGTGGTGTTTCACGTGAAGGAGCACAGCTTCTTCGAGCGCGACGGTAAAGACCTGCACTGCGCGATTCCGATCTCGTTTTCGCAGGCAGCCCTCGGCGCGCAAATCACGGTTCCCACGCTGGACGGCGAGCACTTGCTGAGAATTCCCGAAGGCACGCAAACGGGGACGACGTTCCGTATCCGCAACAAGGGAATTGCCTCGCTGAACGGGCACGGCAAGGGCGACCTGTACGTGCAGGTCAAAGTTCAGACCCCAACCAGGCTGAGCAAGCAGCAGCGCGCGCTGCTGGAACAACTGGACGCGGGCCAGCCGATCGAAAACAAGCCAGAGAAGAATTCGCTTCTCGGCAAAGTCAAAGACATCTTCACTTCCTGAACGTGACCCGCCGACGCTGGATGGCCGACGAGCATGACGGCGATACCGCGGCGCTCACCGGCAAACACGCGGCGCACCTGGCGCGCGTGCTGCGAGCGCGAGTGGGCGAGGAATTTGATATCGCGGTGGGCGAGCGTGTGCGCCTTGGACGCGTGACGCGGGTGAGCGACGATCGCGTGGAATTCGCTTTAGGAGAAGAGTTGCCTTCGGTGCGATCCGGCGCGATCACGCTCGCGCTTGCCATCTTCAAGTTTGATCGCTTCGAGTGGGCGGTAGAGAAAGCCACCGAGCTTGGCGCGTCGCGGATCGTGCCCTTTGCGGCGGCGCGCACGGATGCGCATCTTGCCAAGGCGGCAATCAAGCGGGTGGAGCGCTGGCGGCGCATCGCACGCGAGGCGGCGGAGCAATCGCGGCGGGTGGCGCCGCCGGAAATCACAGACCCGGCAAAGTTCGCGGACGTTGTGAAGTTGGAAAGCGGCGCGCGCGTGGTACTCGCCGAATCCGAATGCCCGCTCTCGCTTGGTGACGCGCTGGCGCAAGCGCCCGCCGGTTCGCTGGCGCTGGCGATTGGTCCCGAGGGCGGGTGGACAGAGCGCGAACTGGAGCAATTTGCTTCGGCCGGATGGCTGTGCGCGTCGCTGGGGGCAAACATCCTTCGTGCCGAGACGGCAGTGGTTGCGGCGCTTGCGGTTGCGCAGGCGTTTTCCGCAACCGCGGAAAGCGGCGCCTCTTGAGGCCTCTTCCGCGCCGCTAAACGTCATCTTGCGTCGCGCACGATCTCGCCTAAGGCAAAATCTGGGTTGCCGCCGGGTGCGGCTGCTTCGATAATCGGGCTTCGCGCCGCACTCTGGCGCATCTTCGCGCCGAATCGTGTACGACAGACTGAACCCGCAACAAAGGATTGCCGTCGATCACGGCCGCGGGCCCATGCTGGTGGTGGCCGGCGCCGGCACGGGCAAGACGACCGTGCTGGTGGAGCGGCTGGTGCGGCTGGTCTCGTCGGGCGAGGCCAAGCCGGAAGAGGTTTTCGCCATCACGTACACCAAGAACGCGGCACAGCAGCTCAAAGACCGTGTCCGCGAGCGGCTGGGCGCGCGGGGGGCGAAGATCTGGACGGGCAACTTCCATGCGTACTGCTACGAGCTGCTGAAACGCCATCGGCGCAACTTCGGGATCCTCGAGCCCAACGATCTGTGGGTGTACCTGCGGAGGCGGATGGCGCGTCGCGAGCTGCCGCTGGAGCGTTACATTCGCGCAGCCGCGCCCGCCGTTTTTCTAAACGACCTGCTCACCTTCTTTGAACGCTGCCACGACGAGCTGGTGGATGCCGCCCGTTATGAACTCTACGTGCAGCAGGTCGCGGCCGGTGAGCTTCCGCCGCCGCGGGTAGCGCGGCAGAAGGAGCAGGACGCGCTCAGCGATGACGAGAAGCTGGCGCGCTGCCGCGAAATTGCACGCGTGTTCCGCGCCGTGGAGCAGATGCTGGCGCGCGAGAAGCTGGGAACATTCGGGCACCAGATCACGCGGGCGGTGTCGCTGCTACGCGAGAAACCCGAGGTGCTCGACGCTGAACGCAGGCGTGCGCGGTATCTGCTGATCGACGAGTTCCAGGACGCGAACTTCGCGCAAATCGAGCTGGCCACGCTGCTGGCCGGCGATGAACGCAACATCTTCGCCGTCGGCGATCCCGACCAGGCCATCTACCAGTTTCGCGGCGCGTCGAGCGCAGCCTTCGACGAGTTCCTCCGGCGCTTTCCGGAGACGCGCGCTGTGACGCTGCGCGAAAACCGGCGGTCGACGTCGCCGATCCTGACGTGCGCCCACAGCGTCATCCGCCGCAACCCTGAGATTTCCGGACCGAGCGCGCAAGTGAGCGAGCTGAAGCGGCGACGGCTCGAGTCGGGCAGGGAAGCGGACGCGAAAGAACGAAGCGAGACACTGCCTCGCGAGCCGGTGAACGTAGTCATCGCCACCAGCGTCGAGGAGGAGGCGGCCAATATTGCCGAGGCGATCGGCCGGATGCAGGAGGCGAGCAGCTGCCGCTGCCCGGAGCAGCGGCACCTGTTCGGGTGGTGCAACTTTGCGGTGCTGTATCGCCAGCACCGGCACCGCGAAGAGGTGATTCGCGAGCTGGCCGCGCGGCGGATTCCGTTCGTCGTGAAGGCGCTCGATGTGCTCGACACGCCCGAGGGGCGCGATGCGATTGCGCTGATGCGCGCGGTCGCCACGGGCGACGGCATCAGCCAGTTCCGCGCGGCGGCGCTGCCGCAATACTCCATTCGCGGCGAGGAGTTCAGGGAGCGGCTGGCGCTGCATCGCGGGAAAGTTGCGGAGGCGCTGGCCGATCTGGAGGGCGGCAAGGCATTGCTGCAGGAAGTGGCCAGCACGCGCGAGGAGGTGCGGCGGCGGCAGCTGAGCGCGAGCGCTGCACTGCACTTCATCGAGCGGCGATTCGCATTGTCCGATTCAGAGCCGCTGCGCGTTCTGCGCGAGTTCGTGGAGCGCTGGCGCGAGAAGCCGCTGGCCGTGCGTGGCGATCTGGATGAGTTCCTTGAGTATCTGGATTGGTACGTTGAATCGGGCGGCAGGGTCGCGCGCCCCGAGGACGACGAAGACACCGCGGTGCCTGATGCCGTGCGCCTGATGAGCGTCCACGGCGCCAAGGGCCTGGAGTTCCAGCACGTGTTCGTGCTGCGGGTCATCAAGCCCGGATTTCCCACCAGCCACCGCGAGCCGTTATTCGAGATGCCGAACGAGCTGCGAGGGCCGGCCGCGCCGGCAACGGATCCCGAGCTGCAGCATTACGAAGAAGAGCGGCGGCTGTTCTACGTGGCGATGACGCGCGCGCGCGACACACTCACGCTCAGCTCCAAGCGGGGCGCCGGTAAGAAGGACCCATCGCCACCCGGATATTTGCGCGAGTTGCTCACCGATCGCGAGGCAGCTCCCTTCCTGCGCCAGCGTGCCGCCGAACCGTACGCCACCGGGTTGGCCGCGGCGGCGCCCGCCTCGGCAGTGGCCGCCTGGATGGAGCTGCCGCCAATGCGGCGCCTTGACCTCGATCCGCTGAGCGCCACCGCGATCGAGAATTACGACCGGTGTCCGCTGAAGTACAAGATGGAGCGCGACTGGAAGCTGCCCGAGGAGCCTGCCGGCGCGCTGAGCAACGGCTGGGCAATGCACACCGCGCTCAAGGCTTTTTTCGATGCCGTGCAGGCGGGGCGGCCGATGACCGAGCCCGAGCTGCAGGCGTGCTTCGCCGCCGCCAGCGCCAGCGTGCAGTTCGAAGACGAATTCCAGCGCGAGTTGTACGCGCAGCAGGGGCGACAGCAGTTGCACGAGTTCTACGAACTGGTGACGCGCTCGCCGTTTCCGCGCGTGCAGGCCACGGAACAGCGCTTCCAGGTGGAAGTCGGAGGAGCGAAGGTGGTGGGCCGCTTCGATCGCGTGGACACGCTCGACGGCGCCGGCGTTGCGATCACCGATTACAAGTCGGGCAGGCCGCGAGACGACGACGATGCCGACCGGAGCTTGCAGCTCTCCGTCTACGCGCTCGCTGCCACCAAGCTGGGGATGCGGCCGGAGCGGCTGGCTTTCTTCAACCTGGAAAACAGCAGCACCGTGACCACTACGCGAAGCGCGAGCGATCTGCGCTCAGCGGAAAACAAGATTGCGGAAATCGCCTCGGCGATCGCCGCCGGAAAGTTTCAGGCGCGGCCCGGATATCACTGCGGCTGGTGTGGATGGCGCTCGCTGTGTCCGGAGACGGAAGAGCGGCTGTTTCAGATCGCGCCGCGATCGGATGCGGCATCGGCGGGCGCGGACGAAAGTCCGCAAACAAAAGACTAAGGGGACGCTCGTCGCGTCCCCTGTATCGACTTGGCGGCCAGTTTAGTGTTTCTTCTTCTTGGCCTTCTTCGCTTTCTTTGCCATTGAACTATTCTCCCTTCGATTGTTCATCGAATAGCAACGATGCTCTGTTGCAATTGTTTGAATGTATAGAGTGATTGAAAAACGATGTCAAGAGAAAAAATGTGACGCGCTGCGGCGAGTGTGCTCAGGTTACGCGCCGCGAAACAGAAAATGCAGCGCGCGATGAAGTGCGCTGCGAGTTCGACGCACAACAATTACTTCAGCAGTCGCAGTGCAAGGCCGCTGATGACGTCATGCCACGCGTGCGCGATCATTCCCGGCCGCAGGCTCTTCCGCCAGTAAGCGAGAACGCCGAACAGGATTCCATAAACGGCGATCACGACCATGCGCCTGGCGCCTTCGTATCCGTGCGAAAGTCCGAACACGATGCCGGAGGCGACGATGCCGATGACGGCGCTGCCGCCGCACAAGGCGGCGAACTGGCGCTGCAGATATCCGCGAAAGACGACTTCCTCGATGAAGCCGGCAACACAGCTGAGCGCGATGAAGAGCGCAAGCTCGGGCCGGGTGGAAGGTGCGAGCGCAAACAGAGTTTTTTTGGCCGCGTCCGCCTGCGCCTGGCCGGCGAGTCCGAGCGCGAACGAAAGACCCGCGAGAACGGCGATCGCGACGATCCAGTAGCCGGCGGCGATCGCCAGGTCGAGCAGGAAATCCTCCGGCGTCTTCCAGCGTCCGGCGATCAGCCTGCGAATGCTTTCGCCGCGGCGGCGAATTCCCAACCAGACCCAGCCGAGCAGCACCAACTCGTAGGCGATTGTGAAAGCGTAAGTGCGAATGCGGCCGTGGCGCGCGATGCTGGCGCCGACCGACGAACTGCCGGCGAGCGACACCGCAACGGCGACGAGAACCAGGACGGCGGTGTGCAGCGGCGACGCCAGCGGGCGCCTGGGCGGCTCAACGGCGGCAGCGGCGGGTGCGGCGGGAGCGGTGACGATGTTTTCGTTCATCGAGGATGGCGGCGAATCGTTCGCCCGCGACGGCCATCTTATAATGAAAGGTCGCGGAGAGCGGAAGGAGCAGTTATGGACGAGACGGTCATCATTTCCGCGGTGCGCACGCCGATCGGAAAATTTCAGGGAGCGCTGGGTGAAGTGCCGGCGCCGGAGTTAGGCGCGATGGTGGTGCGCGAGGCGGTGAAACGCGCGGGGGTCGAGCCGAAGCAGGTCGATGAGTGCATCATGGGCCTGGTGGTCGCGGCCGGACTGGGGCAGAACCCGGCGCGGCAGGCGGCGCTGCGCGGCGGGCTTCTTCCGGAAGCCGGGGCGATGACGATCAACAAAGTGTGCGGCTCAGGCCTGAAGGCGGTGGCGCTGGCGGCGCAGGCGATCCAGACGGGAAACAGCGACATCGTCGTCGCCGGCGGCATGGAGTCGATGAGCAACGCGCCGTACCTGCTGCCGCAGGCGCGCAAGGGATACCGGCTGGGCAACGCGCAGATCGTTGACGCGGTGGTGAATGACGGCCTGTGGGACGTGTACAACAACTACCACATGGGCATGACGGCGGAGAACGTGGCCGAGAAGTACGGCATCACGCGCGCCGAGCAGGATGAGTTCGCGGTGAGCTCGCATCGCAAGGCAGTTGCCGCGCAGAAGGAGTGCCGGTTCAAGTCGCAGATCCTGCCGGTCGAACTGCCGGCCAAGAAGAAAGGGCAGCCGGCGGTCGTGGTCGAGAAAGACGAATCGCCGCGCGAGGACACCACGGCGGAAACTCTGGCGGCGCTGAAGCCGGTCTTCAAGAAAGACGGCACGGTGACCGCCGGCAACGCGCCGGGGATGAACGACGGCGCGGCGGCGCTGGTGGTGACCAGCGCGCTGCGCGCCAAGGAACTCGGCGCCGCGCCGATGGCGCGCATCGTGGCACAGGCGACCAGCGGCGTGGACCCGGCGTGGGTGATGATGGCGCCGGTCTCGGGCGTGCGGAAGATCTGGCAGAAGACCGGGTGGAAGCCGGAAGATGTTGACCTCTACGAACTGAACGAAGCGTTCTCGGTGCAGGCGCTGGCGGTGGTGCGCGAGCTGGGCATCGATCCGGCCAAGGTCAATGTGAACGGCGGGGCGGTGGCGCTGGGACATCCGATTGGCGCCAGCGGCGCGCGCGTGCTGACGACCCTCATCTACGAGATGATGCGGCGCGACGTGCATCGGGGCATCGCCGCGCTGTGCCTGGGCGGAGGGAACTCGGTGGCGATGGCGGTGGAGAGATAGCCAGAGTCGCTGACCCCCTTCCCCCCTCCTACCCTGTGATTGTTTGCAATGAGTTGGAGGCGCGGTTCCCCGGCAAAACACTGCGGATGCGCGGGTTGAGACCGAGGTGCTGACATGAGCGTTTTCAGCGCCGCTGGATTCGAGCCACGGAACACATTGCGGCGCAGCCGTTTAAGTCCGTGGTCTTGAAAGCGCGGGACTTGTTGTCAAAGAACGTTCGTTTTGGGTCCTGCAACAAAGTCAAAGGCGTTTCCCACAAAGGACGCGAAGGGCACACGCAGGAAGCCACTTCACGAGACGGCGATTGCAAACGGGGAAGGCCCCGGAAGCGGAATGCGCTTTCGGGGCCTTCTTATTTCCAGCATAGCAACTTTGAGCGGGGCGATGGGAAGCGCGGCGGGAATTTTCTTGCCAGCAGAATGTGGCGGTTAGCGGGATTTGCGGGCTGGCGGGGGCTTGACACGGTTTGGGCGAGCCGGCCCGCGGGCAGGCGGGCGCGTGAAGCACGAAGAGCCCGCGCGATGAGCGCGGGCCTTCGGTCCGGAGATACTCAGGCGGCGCGACGACGGGTTGCGGCCGCCCTGCGCGCGGCGCGCTGCATGCCCTTCCTGCCCCTGGTGCGCACAGCTTTCGCGGCGGCCTTAGGACGGCTGGCGGCGCCACGGCGGCGGGCGGCGGCGCGGGCCTGGCGCGACAAGCTGCGGCGTGAGGCAGCGCCGCGTCCCTTGCGGCGCAGGGCGCGCGTGGTCGCGCGCGAGCGACGCGCCGACGTCTTTCGGCGGGTGCGCCCGCGTCGCAAGTCGCGCCGCGCCTGTTTCCGCGTTCGAGCGGACGCCCGTCCGCGGCGGGGCGCGGGAAGCTTTACTCCGGCGCGTCTTGCTTTGGAGAGTCCGATGGCGATCGCCTGTTGCGGCGACTCGGCGCCGTGCTTGCCTTCGCGGACGTGTTCTATCTCTTCGCGGACGAATTCGCCCGCCTGGGTGCTGGGTGACTTGCCTTGACGCTCGTCTTCACGGGCACGTTCGATGGTTTCCTTCTCGGGCATCGATCTCCTCCTCTTTCTAGGGGTCCCCAGATGAAACGGATGCGTCGCCGCGGCTTCCGGGATGGACGAGCGGGGCGCAGGTACGTCAGGAAGCGTCATCCACAGGCCCACCGCTCAGTTCCGGGCACAACCGGGCTATACTCGCGCGCTTCGCGCTTGCCAGCGTGAAAGCGCACAGGGATTGGCGTTTTCCAATGCTCTACAAAACACTCAGCGCGGCGGTTTACGGGATTGATGCCAGCATCATCGAGGTTGAGGTTGACGTCTCCGGCATCAAGGAGGCGGAAGACCACTTCATGACGGTTGGGCTGCCGGACGCGGCGGTGCGCGAGAGCCGGGAGCGCATCCGGGCGGCGCTGAAGAACTGCGGCTACGATATTCCGCCAACCCACATCACGATCAACCTGGCGCCGGCGGACATCCGCAAAGAGGGTTCGGGGTTCGACCTGCCGATGGCGATGGGCATCCTGGGAGCGTACGGGGCGATCACGCGCAAGGACCTGAGCGATTTTGTTTTCGTAGGCGAGCTGTCGCTCGACGGCGGGCTGCGCGGCGTGCGGGGCGCGCTGCCGATCGCGATTGAGGCGCGCTCCAAGAAAATCAAGCAGCTGATCGTGCCGGAGGCGAACGCGCGCGAGGCGGCGATGGTGACCGGCGTCGATGTGTTTCCGGTGCGCTCGCTGATCGACGTGGTGAAGTTTCTCAACCAGGGGAACGGCATCGCGCCGGTGCGTGTGGACATGCAGGCGGAGCTGGCGCGGGCGCGGCAGGGCGGCGTGGACTTCCGCGACGTGCGCGGACAGCAGACGGCGAAGCGGGCGCTGGAGGTGGCGTGCGCCGGCGGGCACAACATTCTGATGATCGGGCCGCCGGGATCGGGCAAGACGATGCTGGCCAAGCGCGTGCCGACGATCCTGCCGCCGCTGACTTTCGAAGAAGCGCTGGAGACGACCAAGATCCACAGCGTGGCGGGCGTGCTGGAAGCGGGCGCGGGGCTGGTTGGAGCGCGTCCGTTTCGCGCGCCGCACCACACCATCAGCGACGCGGGACTGATTGGCGGCGGGATGGTGCCGCGTCCGGGAGAAGTTTCGCTGGCGCACAACGGCGTGCTGTTTCTGGACGAGCTGCCGGAGTTTCCGCGCAACGTGCTCGAGGTGATGCGGCAGCCGCTGGAGGATGGGTCGGTGTCGATCGCGCGGGCGGCGATGTCGCTGACGTTTCCGGCGCGCTTCATGCTGGCGGCGGCGATGAATCCGTGTCCGTGCGGATACTTCAACGACCGTTCGAGGGAGTGCCACTGCACGCAGCCGATCATCCAGCGCTATGTGTCGAAGATTTCCGGGCCGCTGCTGGACCGCATCGACATTCACATTGACGTGCCGGCGGTGAACTACAAAGAGCTGCGCGGCGGGGCGGCGCCGGAGGGCTCGGAGCAGATTGCCGCGCGCGTGGAGCGGGCGCGGGAAGTGCAGCTCAACCGCTTCGCGGCGGCGAAGGAGCGGATCTACTGCAACGCGCAGATGGGCCCGCGGCAGATCCGCACCTTCTGCGACCTGAGCACCGAGAGCGAGCGCCTGCTGGAGCGGGCGATGGCGCAGCAGGGGCTGAGCGCGCGCGCGCACGACCGCATCCTGAAGGTCGCGCGCACGGTAGCCGACCTGGAGGGCACGGCCGACATCGCGCCGAAGCACATCGCGGAGGCGATCCAGTATCGGACGCTGGACAGGACGTATTGGGCGTCGTGATTGACGCGGCGATGGCCGTGCACACGTTTCTCGGCCCGGGCTTGCTGGAGAGTGCCTACGGGGCCTGCCTCGCTGAGGAACCTAGGCGGCGAGGCTGCTACGTGGAAACGCAGGTACCCGTTCCTGTCGTGTCTGGCGGAATCAAGCTGGAGTGTGGTTATCGGCAATCAGACGTTTCATGATGGGCACGGACTGGCAATGAACCCTTCGTGTGGCCTTTGTGATTTTCGCGTGAAACGCCTTTTGCTGGCCGGCGCGACAGCGGTCATCCTGAGCACGGCGCTGAAAGCCGAAACGCTGCGCGAGATTCTTGACCAGCACAATGTTCCCACGAACACGCGCTCGGCCGATGATCTTTCCCGGACCGTGGTGAACTACGCGACGTTCGATTCAGACAGCAACTTCGCCATCGCTTACTACGACTCCGGCTCGAACCTGCTGAAGTCGCCGCTGCGCTTTGAGCGTTACGACCGAGTGAAGCGGGAGTGGCGGAGCACGCAACTGCGCGAGGCGCGGCTCTTCGGGCATTCGGCGCGGGACTGGTGCCTGCGGCCGGCGATGGCGCTCGACCACTACGGCGCGTTCTGGTACGTGAGCGTGCACATCAATCCGTCGGCCGGATGCTTGCTGGTGCTCGATGACCAACTGCGGCTGCATAAGACGCTGTACGGGTGGAGTGTTGCCGGATTCGATTCGGGCGAGGTTGTGCTCCGCCACAGCCAGGCGCACTTTGCGCCGACGCATCCGCTGGAGCTGTCGGTCTACGATCCGAGGCGGGACCAGGTGACGAAAATCTATCCGGTTGCCGGCGACCCTTATCGGCACGCATTTGCCGAGCGCATCCGTCCCATGCTCGACCAGGAATGGTGCCGCGAGCGCAATCATCATTGTGACGCTGAGCTGTTCGATGGCGATCTGCGGGAGATCGTGATGAACGACCGGGCGAGCGCGCTGGCATTCGTCGTTGAGGCGGACGCTTCCAGCTACGGCCCGAAGGCGGCCGGCATCGGCAAGATGAATGCGACGTACGTCTACCGGCTTACGCCACGCGGTATCGAGCACATCTCGTTTCCATCGGGCGAGTTGAAGGGGCGCACTGGTGCTGGGGACATGCGTGAAGTTGTGTCACCAGCCGTCATTCAGCGCTTGTTCACTCCGCGATAACGAGTTGCTTTGAAACCGCGCCGGAGCACAGAAAAATCTGCTGCTATACTCCGCCGCATGCCGGCAACTGCTACTCGAGACGTTCGGCGCGAGGAGCATGGCTCTACAGTGCGCGCCGCGATCGTCCTGGCCCTGCTCACGCTTGTGTTGCAGGCGGTGTCGGCAACCTGGGTTGTCCACAGTTTCGAGTCGCCCAACGGCACCACGCTGCTGGCGCGAACGTGGCTGCGGAGGGGCGAGTACGGGCTCTTTTCCTGGCAGCGGCTGGTGGGATGGAGCCACGTTGCATCGCGGGTTGAGCCGCTGCGGATGTTCCATCTTCCCGGCGCGGCCGTCTATCAGTTGGCGGTCTTTGAGACCCTTCCCGAGCCATTCCACCGCTATCAGCAGCTGCCGATCACGCTGCTGTTCGTGCTGGCGGTGTTCCGGGTTGCGACCCTGGCCGGCGGCACTCGCGCAGGAGCGGCGGCAGGATTTCTGGCGGCCTGCTATCCGTTCATGGTGGTCCACGGCCCGGTGTGGGACGACGCCATGCTGGGCGCAGCGCTGGAGTGGGCGGCGCTGGCCATGATCGTGAGTGCGATCATGGAGCGCAGTGAATCGCGGCCGTGGTGGCGTGCGGCAACGCTGGCCCTGCTGTGCGGTTACGCCGCACTGGTTCGCGCCGAAAGCCAGGTCACGATGGCGGCGACGGCCGTCACGCTCATCCTGGCCAAGCGTGTGCGGCTGCGGCGCGAGGGAATGGCGATGCTGCTCGGCGTGGCCATCGCAGTGTTCGCGTGGGGCGAGCGCAACCGCTCGCTGACGGGTTCCTTCTTCACGGGCACCAGCCACGACGGGATCACGCTGTACGAATCGAACTACGACCACGCCATGGAGGCGCTGCTCACGCGGGGGCAGGTTGAGGTCCTGAACGAGACCTACATGCAGGCCGAGTTCACCCACGCCGCCACCCTCGGGAACGAACTTGAGATGGACCGCTACTTCCGGCAGCTTGGGGTGGAGCAGATCCGGTCACATCCGGTGCGCACGCTGCGGTGGGGAGTCGTGAAGCTGGCGGTCACACTGACGGGCGTGGGGCCGCAGTTTTCGCTTGTCTCGCTGAAAAACCTGGTGGCGCTGGGCAGTTCGCTGGCGCTTTATGCGCTGGCCATGGCCGGCTACTTTGGTATGCGACGCGGGCCGGCATGGCGCGAGGCGCTGATGCCGGGGCTCTTCCTGGCGGTGGCGCTGCCTACCGTGGTGGGGGCGCTGATTGGCCCGGCCGGCTTCCGCTACCAGATGCCGCTGCTGGGGATGTGGTTCGTGATGGGCGGCGCCGGGCTTTGGCAAATGACGTCGCTGCGCGACCGGGACCGGTTGAGGCGGCACCGACCGGTAGAGCGGGAGCAAGCGCGGGCGAAGCAAGTGTCCTGAAAAGTGCGTGGGGCTCCCACCTCCGCGAAATGATGGTGGAAGGGTGGGGCAGGCACAGTCGTGCCGGCGCGAGGCACGCGGACGGGGCCGCCCGCGTCCACACGGTCCGAGGGCACCCGGGGTTCGGAGATCACGTGCCGACGGGCGAGGGCGCCCGTCGCTACAACTTTGAATGGCAGCGGTGCGAGCGGCAACTGCCAATGTCCATCCTAAGCTGCTGAAAACAAATTGGTAAGGTACTTACAAAAAGGGTTGACCTGTGGCCTCAGGTGCCTTAAGTTAATGGCCTGTGGCAAGTTGGAGCGGCTCGTAAGGGGTAGTTCGGGACTTCCTCCGCAGCATCCTCCATCCAGGCGCTGATTCGTCGCGTAAGAATAAGGGTGCAACTCACACCGTGGGGTCGGCATCTATTTGCAGTAGAAGTGTAATTTTCCCAGACAGGGCAAACGGCTCAGGCTCCCCCAGAGCAGATCGGTGGCAACGGGCAGAGCGCCGGCTGAAAGGTGACAGGAGAAACCTATGCGTTCTGATCTCGTATTTGGCGCCGTGAAGACGGTGCAGAACCGGTACATGCTGTGCCAGGTGGCGTCGAAGGCGACGCGCAAGTTCCACCGTCCGAACACGCGCATTCAGGAGACGACCAACGAGGTGCTCGAGCGGGTGTCGAGCACCGAGCGCCTCGGCGTGATGGCCGAGCGGTCGCAGGCTGTGCTTGCAGAACCCCGCCGCCGAGCGGCATAATAGGACTTCGTTCCAGCGACTTGCTCCGCCTTACACTTTCATTTTTCCAGCCCTGAGGCAGCGGAGCGAGGAACGCTCCAGGTTTTCGGCCCAAATCTTCTGGCTCGCTGCTGAGTAGCCCCCCTGTTTCGAATTCTCCCGTAGGTGAACATGACCATCTCAGAACTGAAAGAAAAGAACATAACCGAATTGACCCGCATCGCCCGTTCGCTGGACCTTCCGGGCGCCAGCGGCCTGCGCAAGCAGGACCTCATCTTCAAAATCCTTCAGGCGCAGAGCGAGAAGGAAGGGCACATTTTCGCGGAAGGCGTGCTGGAAATTTTGCCGGACGGGTACGGGTTTTTGCGGTCGCCCGACTACAACTACTTGCCCGGGCCGGACGACATTTACGTTTCGCCGTCGCAGATCCGCAAGTTCGACCTGAAGACGGGCGACACGATCAGCGGCCAGGTGCGTCCGCCGCACGAGGGCGAGAAGTACTTCGCGCTCGTCAAAATCGAAGCGGTGAACTTCGAGTCGCCGGAAGAGGCGCGCAACAAGATCCTGTTCGACAACCTGACGCCGCTGTATCCGCAGGAGCGGATCAAGCTGGAGACGGTGAAGGACAACATCGGGGCGCGCGTGATGGACCTGCTCACGCCGCTGGGCAAAGGGCAGCGCGGCCTGATCGTTTCGCCGCCCCGCGCCGGCAAGACGATGATCCTGCAGAACATCGCGAACTCGATCACCACGAACCATCCGGAAGTGGTGCTCATCGTGCTGCTGATTGACGAGCGCCCCGAAGAAGTGACCGACATGCAGCGCTCGGTGAAGGGCGAAGTGATCAGCTCGACCTTCGACGAGCCGGCGGCGCGGCACGTGCAGGTGGCGGAAATGGTGATTGAAAAAGCGAAGCGCCTGGTCGAGCACAAGCGCGACGTGGTGATCCTGCTGGACTCGATCACGCGACTGGCGCGGGCGTACAACACCATCGTTCCGCCCTCGGGCAAAGTGCTCTCCGGCGGCGTGGACTCGAACGCGCTGCAGCGCCCGAAGCGATTCTTCGGCGCGGCGCGCAACATCGAAGAGGGCGGCTCGCTGACGATCATCGCGACGGCGCTGATCGAAACCGGGTCGCGCATGGACGACGTGATCTTTGAAGAGTTCAAGGGCACGGGCAACTGCGAAGTCATCCTCGACCGCAAGCTGAGCGACAAGCGCGTCTTCCCGGCGATCGACATTCAGCGCTCGGGGACGCGCAAGGAAGAGCTGATCATTCCCAAGGACGATCTGGCGCGCATCTGGGTGCTGCGCAAAGTGCTGAACCCGCTGTCGCCGGTGGAAGCGATGGAATTGCTGATCGACAAGCTCAGCAAGACGCGCGCGAACGCCGAGTTCCTGTCGAACATGAGTTCGCTGTAAGGCCACGCGTGAAAGTGTGACGGGAGCCCGCAAGGGTCCCCGTTTTTCTATTGGCAGCGCGCTCCGCCTTTCCATCCACGCTCGAGTGCATTAGAATCGGTGGTCAGCCGCGTTCCGTTCCGCGTTTCCGTAACTCCCGCGCGAGTGTGGGCAGATGCCTCTGAAGCAGTCTGAGGCGGTGGTGTTGCGCAGCTATCCGTTGCGCGAGGCCGACCTGCTGGTGTCGTTCTTCACCCGCGCTGAGGGCAAGGTGAAGGGAGTGGCGCGGGCGGCGAAGAAGTCGAAGAAGCGCTTCGGCGGAGCGCTGGAGCCGCTCACGTATGTGCGGCTCTACTGGGAAGACCGCGAGGGACACGAGCTGGCGCGGGTGGATTCCTGCGACGTGCTCGACTCGCCGCTTTCGACCGAGGTGGATTATCCGCGCGCGGTTGGTTTGGCGCACCTGGCCGAGCTGGTGGACGAGCTGCTGCCGGACCGGGAGGCGAACGAAGTGGTTTTTCGCCTGCTCGTCTCGGTGCTGCCGCGCCTGCGCGCCGGGTCAGTGTGGATGCCGCTTACGTACTTCGAACTGTGGATGGCGCGGCTCACCGGCGTGCTGCCCGAGCTGGGCGCGTGCATGGTGTGCGGCGAGGCACTCAACGGAAGCCGGGCATTTTTCCATCCGCTGGCGGACGGGCTGATGTGCGCAAACGACAAGCGGCTGGCTTCGTCGGAGATGGCGCGCGAGTCGCGCATACTGGCGGCGGAGATGTTCCGCGCGCCAGTGGAGAAGTTCGACAACGGTGAAGCGTGGCCGCGCGAGCGCGCCCGCGACCTGCGCAGGTTCCTGGTCCAGCTCATCGAGCGGCACATCGAGAAGAAGCTGGTCACGGCCAGCATGCTGGAGAAAATCGAATAGCACTCAGCACTCGGCACTCAGCATTCAGCCAGTGGAGAGTGGAGCACGAACGCGCAAGGGCTGAATGCTGACTGCTGAATGCTGACGGTTTCGAACAAACCGACCTATCAGGACATCATCCTCAAGCTCCAGTCGTTCTGGGCGGAGCGCGGGTGTGTGCTGCAGCAGCCGTATGACGCGGAGGTGGGCGCGGGGACGATGGCGCCGGAAACGTTTCTGCGCGTGCTGGGGCCGCAGCCGTACAAGGTGGCATACGTGCAGCCTTCGCGGCGTCCGGCGGACGGGCGCTACGGCGAGAACCCGAACCGGCTGTACAAGCACATGCAGCTCCAGGTCATCCTGAAGCCGCCGCCGGAAAACGTGCAGGAGCTGTTCCTGGAGTCGCTGGCGGCGATCGGCATTGACCTCGGCAAGCACGACATCAAGTTCGAGGAAGACAACTGGGAGTCGCCGACGCTGGGCGCGTGGGGCATCGGGTGGCAGGTGATGCTGGACGGCCTGGAGATCACGCAGTTCACTTACTTCCAGCAGTGCGGCGGCGTGGACCTGGACCCGATCTCGGCGGAACTGACGTACGGGCTGGAACGGCTGACGGCGTTTCTGCAGGACGTGGAGTCGGTGTACGACATCGTGTGGGCGCGCGAAGCATCCCAGCAAGCCAAGACCGGGCTTGCCGGAGACCCTGCGCGTGACCCTGATAGCGGCCGCGTGACGACCTACGGCGACGTGCGTCTCGCCGACGAGGTCCAGTTCAGCGTGTACAACTTCGAGGCCGCGGACGTGGAGAAGGCGTGGCAGCATTTCGACCTGTATGAGGCGGAGTGCAGGCAGCTGTTGCAGTCGTACGCGGCGCGTGCGAAGCGGAAGGACGCCTCGCCGGAAGAATTGAAGCGTTTCCCCGTGCTGCCGGCATTCGATCTCTGCCTGAAGTGCTCGCACCTGTTCAACATTCTGGACGCGCGCGGAGCGATCAGCGTGACCGAGCGCGTGGGCGTGATTGCGCGTGTGCGGCAGCTCGCAGTGGGCGTGGCGAAGGCGTGGGTGGAGCAGCAGAGCGCTGAAGTGGCGCCGGCGGGCGCCGAGGCAGTGGCGGACTAACCGCACTTAGGGAGTTGGCACTTGGCAGTGAAGGATTGTGGAAGCGCCCGCGAAAAAAAACAAAAGCGGTCCACACGAAGGACACGAAGGGCACACGAAGGACACGAAGGAGCTGCGGACGGTGATGGACTAAACGCCAAGTGCCAAGCGCTCCTTGCCAGAGCATGACGCCTGTTGCTTGTGAATAAGAATGCCTGACTTTCTGCTCGAAATCGGAACTGAAGAGATCCCGGCGCGAATGATTGATGCTGCTGCGGCCGAACTCCAGCGCCGGGTCACCGATCTGCTGGGCGCCGAGCGCCTGTCGCCTTCGTCAGACGTTGGGTATTTCGCCACGCCGCGACGGCTTGCGGTGTATGCGCACGGCGTTCCTGCCGGTCAGCCCGACGTGGAAGAGCAGGTCACCGGTCCCGCGGCCAAAGTGGCGTTCAAGGACGGCAAGCCCGCTCCGCCGGCCGAGGCGTTTGCGAAGAAGGTTGGCCTGCCGGTCGAGAAGCTGGAGAAGGTGACCACGCCGAAGGGCGAATATCTCTCAGCGCGCATCAGGCGCAAGGGCCGCGGGACGGGCGCGCTGCTCGGCGAATTGCTGCCGAAAGAAATTGCGGCACTCTACTGGCCCAAGAGCATGTACTGGCGCGCGGGCAAGCCCGAACGCTTCGTGCGGCCGGTGCGCTGGATGGTTGCGTTGCTTGACGGGGAAGTGATTCCGCTGGAGTTCGCGGGCGTGCGCGCGGGGCGCGAGTCGCGGGGACACCGCGTGCTGTCGTCGGGCGCGGTGAGCATCGGATCGCCGAAGGATTACGCCGACGCGCTGAGCAAAGCATCGGTCATGCCCAGCCCGGCGGCGCGCGAGGAGCACATCCGCAAGCAGCTCGACGCCGCCACGCGCGCGATTCCCGGAGCCCGCTGGCGTGAGGACGCTGAGCTGCTGAGGAGCGTGGTGAACCTGACGGAGTGGCCATCGGTGGTCCTGGGCAGCTTCGACCGCGAGTATCTTTCGCTGCCGGAGGAAGTGCTGGTCACGGTGATGCGCGACCACCAGAAGTATTTCGCGGTCGAAGACGCGAGCGGAAAGCTGGCGCCGCACTTCCTCGCGGTGCTCAACACCACGGGCGACCCGGCCGTGATCCGCCATGGCAACGAGCGCGTGCTGCGCGCGCGCTTCAACGACGCGCGCTTCTTCTGGCAGCAGGACCAGAAGATTTCGATGAAGGACCGCGTGGCGCTGCTCAAGGCAGTCACGTTCCAGAAGGACCTGGGCAACTACTACGATAAGACGATCCGGGTGCAGAAGCTGGCCAGCGTGGTCTCGGAAATCCTGAAGGACGCCGGCGTCGCCATCCGGCCGGGCGTGATCCACAAAGCGGCGCTGCTTGCCAAGGCCGACCTGACCACCGAGATGGTGAAGGAGTTCACTGAACTGCAGGGCATCGTGGGCGGGCTCTACACGCGCGCGCAGACAATTGACGAGATGGTGCCCGAGGCGACGCGCTTCGCCATCGCGGACGCGGTTTACGACCAATACAAACCCGAGTCCATGGACGACCGCGTGCCGCGGACGGTGGAAGGCGCCGTGCTCGCCCTTGCCGACAAGGCCGACACGATTGCGGGAATGTTTGCCTTAGGCCTGGCGCCCAGCGGTTCGAAGGACCCGTTTGCGCTGCGGCGCGCGGCCAACGGCATTGTGAAGACCATCGCCGAACACAAGCTGCCGCTGAGCCTCACGAAGCTGTTCGTCTCCGCCATCAACGGGCATGACGGATCGCCGGCGCAGGCAAAGTTCGCGCGGCCCGAAGAGTTGATGAAGAGCGCAGGCAAGGACCCACACCGCGTTCTGTGGCAGTGTCCCACGGGCGCGACCGCCGCTTGCCGGGCGCTGGGCGTGGCGCTGGAACGCTTCATGACGGAGCGGTTGGAGTTCTACTTGCGCGACGTTCGCGGCTTCGCCTACGACGTGGTGAAGGCGGTTCTCGCCGCCGGAAACGACGATGTGGTGGATGCGATCGCGCGGGCGGAAGCGGTGACGAGGGTCCGCGGTTCGGAGGATTTCGCCGCGCTCTCGGTCGCGTTCAAGCGCATTCGCAACATCCTGCGCCAGGCCGAAGAGAAGGAGCCCGGCGCATCGGCAGGAGAGCTTTCCAGCGGCACGCTGGAGGGCGCGGAAAAGGACCTGTTCGACGCAATGAGGAAAACGTCGCAAACGGTTGAGCCGCTGCGCGGCAACAAGAAGTACGAGCAGGCCCTGACCGAGATTTCACGGCTGCGTCCCGTGGTGGACGCGTTCTTCGACAAAGTCATGGTGATGGCTGAAGACCGCGAAGTCCGCAGGCGGCGGCTGAGGCTGCTGGGCGCTTTGCTCGGGGAGTTTTCGCGCATTGCCGATTTTTCCGAGATCGTTACAGAAGGGAAGAGCTGAAAGCGAGACGAATGAGCACGCAAACGATTCCGCAGACTGAGTCGCGCACGGAGAGACGCGCGGAGCATGCCACCAAATACGTTTACTTCTTCGGCGGCGGGAAGGCCGAGGGCAACGGCAAGATGAAGGACGCGCTCGGCGGCAAGGGCGCGGGGCTTGCGGAGATGACCAACGCCGGCCTGCCCGTGCCTCCCGGCTTCACCATCCAGACCGACGCCTGCCGCGAATACATGCGCACCAACGGCGGCGTGAGCGAGGCAGTGACCGAGCAGATGGAAGCGGCGCTGCGCCGGCTGGAAGACCTGCAAAAGCAGAAGCTCGGCGCGGGCGAGAACCCGCTGCTGGTGAGCGTGCGCTCGGGCGCCAAGTTCAGCATGCCGGGCATGATGGACACGATCCTGAACCTCGGGCTGAACGACGTTTCGGTGGAAGCGCTGGCGCGCCGCTCGAACAACCCGCGCTTTGCCTACGATTCTTATCGTCGTTTGATTCAGATGTTCGGCAACGTGGTGCTCGACATCCCGAAGCACGCTTTCGATGAAGTCTTCGACGCCAAAAAGAAGCAGAAAAAGGCCAAGCTCGACACTGACCTCGACGCCAAGGCGCTGAAGGAAGTGATTGAGGAGTACAAGAAGGTCGTGAAGAAGCACGCCAAACGCGACTTCCCGCAGGACCCTCACGAGCAGCTGGTGATGGCGCGCGATGCCGTGTTCCGCTCGTGGAACAACGAGCGCGCGAAGCACTACCGGCGCATCAACAACATCTCTGACGATCTGGGCACTGCCGTCAATGTGCAGGCGATGGTGTTCGGGAACCTGGGCGAGACCAGCGGGACCGGCGTGGGCTTCACGCGCAATCCTTCGACCGGCGCGAAGGAGTTCTACGGCGAGTTCCTGATGAACGCGCAGGGCGAAGACGTGGTGGCGGGCATCCGCACGCCGGTGCACATCTCCGAGCTGAACAGAATCATGCCGCAGGTCTACGAGCAGCTGCGCGACATCACCACGCGGCTGGAGAAGCACTACAAGGACCTGCAGGACTTCGAGTTCACGATCCAGGACGGCCGGCTGTACATGCTGCAAACGCGCAACGGAAAGCGCACCGGCCGCGCTGCCGTCCGGGTGGCGATCGACATGGTGGAAGAGGGGCTGATCACGAAAGAGGAAGCCATCTTCCGCGTGGATCCCAACCAGCTTTATGACTTCCTGGTCCCGAAGCTCGATGAGAAGAGCGTGAAGATCGAAGTGCTCGCGACGGGACTGCCGGCGTCGCCAGGCGCGGCCGTCGGCCAGATCGTGTTTACGGCCGACGATGCGGTGAAGAAGGTGGGTCCGGACCGCAGCAATCCGGTGATTCTGGTGCGCGCGGAAACCACGCCGGAAGACATTCACGGCATGGAAGTCGCCGCCGGGATTCTCACCTCGCGCGGCGGCATGACGAGCCACGCCGCCGTGGTGACACGCGGCATGGGTAAGTGCTGCGTGGCGGGCGCGGGCGACATTGAAGTGGACGAGAAGAAGCGCGAGATGCGCGTCAAGGGCAAGACGCTGCGCGAAGGCGACTGGATTTCACTCGACGGCACCACGGGCCGCGTGATCAACGGCCGCCTGAACACGGTCGAGGCATCGCCCGATGATGCCGACCTGCAGACGATCATGTCGTGGGCGGAGCCGTTCCGCACCATGGGCGTGCGGGCGAACGCGGACATTCCGCGCGACGCCATTCAGGCGCGCGCGTTTGGCGCGGAGGGCATCGGGCTGTGCCGCACCGAGCACATGTTTTTCGCCGAGGACCGCATCGCGCACATGCGGGCGATGATCCTGGCGTCGAACGAAAAAGACCGCCGCGCCGCGCTGAAGAAGCTGCTGCCCATGCAGCGCGCCGACTTCATCGGCGTGTTCCGGGCGATGGACGGCTTTCCGGTAACCATCCGCACGCTCGATCCGCCGCTGCACGAGTTCCTGCCGCGCCGCGAAGAGCTGATGGTGGAGATCGGGAAGCTGGAAGTCACCAAGCCGCGCTCGCCCAAATTGCGCGAACTGCAAGCATTGCTGCGGCGAGTGGAAGAGCTGCACGAGTTCAACCCGATGCTAGGGCACCGTGGTTGCCGGCTCGGCATCACGTATCCGGAGATCACCGAGATGCAGGCGCGCGCCATCTTCGAAGCGGCGGTAAAGGCCGCTTCGGAGGGCGTGAAGGTCTTTCCGGAAGTCATGATCCCGCTGGTGGGCACGCTGAAAGAAATGGCCAACCAGAAGGAGATCGTGAAGCGCGTTGCGGAGGAAGTCTTCGCGGAAAAAGAACGCCGCGTGGACTATCTGGTGGGCACCATGATCGAGTTGCCGCGGGCGGCGCTAGTGGCCGACGAGATCGCGCGTGAAGCCGAGTTCTTCAGCTTCGGCACGAACGACCTGACGCAAACCACGTTCGGCTTCTCGCGCGACGACATCAACAAGTTCCTGCCCGCGTATCTGGGCCACGGCATCCTGAAGCAGGACCCGTTCGCCGCGCTGGATCGCGAAGGCGTGGGCAAGCTGGTGCGCATGGGCGTGGAACTCGGACGCCAGGCCAATCCCAAGCTGAAGGTCGGCATCTGCGGCGAACACGGCGGCGAGCCGAGTTCAGTGGAGTTCTGCTACCAGGTTGGGCTCAACTACGTCTCGTGCTCGCCGTTCCGCGTGCTCACGGCGCGCCTGGCGGCAGCGCAGGCGGCGGCCACCACGAAGCTGAACGTGGAGGGCGGCCGCACCAAGTAGCTCGCCATATTCCGGAAGTCGAGGACGTTGCGGGCCCAATCCTAGCGACCTCCAGCGTCCTCTTTTTTGTCAGGAAGTCCACTGCACGGTCAACGGAGAGCACGTATGTCCGTAAGCCAATCGCTGCTGCCTGAGTTCGAACAGGAGATGAAGAGCACGCGTAAAACGCTGGAGCGCGTGCCCGAAGACAAGTTCGGCTGGAAGCCTCACGACAAATCCAGGACGATCGGGCAACTGGCGGCGCACCTGGCGGAAATTCCCACGTGGGCAAATGGCGCCATCCAGAAGGACTGGGTGGACGTCAAGCCCGTGACGCCGCCGCCGAGGCGTGCACTGACCAGCCGCCAGGAGATTCTCGATGCTTTTGACCGCGGCGTCGTAGCGCTCCGCGACCTGGTCAACTCGACTGCCGATCAAAGCTGGATGGCAAGCTGGACGTTGCAGGCAAGCGGGAAGACGCTCTTCACGATTCCGCGGGTCGCGATGTGGCGCAGCTTCGTGATGAACCACATGATCCATCACCGGGCGCAGCTCGGCGTTTACCTGCGCATCAATGACGTGCCGCTCCCGTCGATTTATGGGCCGTCGGCGGACGAGAGCCCGATGTAGGCGAGTTCAGTGCACTTTTTGCAGCCGCGCGATGAGCTTCTGGGCCAGGTTCTCGTCCGACTCGGACCAGAGGACGCGCCCGCTGATACCGCAGTTCTTCTCGACCGCGTTGGTGAAGTTGATCAGCTTTTGCACGTTGGCGCGCACGCGCACTTCCGCGTCGGTAAAGTCCAGCTCTTCCTGAAGGAACGGCGCATCGAGGCCGAGGTCAACCTGCAGGTGTCCGTGCTGCTGGAAGATACCGTCGTCAAACCTGAGGCCGTGTGCGGCGAAGCGCACCGGCTCGGGACGCAGCTGCCAGCGCCGAGGGTCGTCTTCGTTAGGCGTCCACAGGTCCCAGCGCGCTTCGAATTCATACGCGTAGTCTTCGTGTAAGAACTCAGCCGCGAAGCTGACCGCGCGCTCCGGGTCGGCGCCAAAGTCGAAGCTCTGCGCGTACACCGACGCCTCGCTCCATGAGACGGGATACACGGCGACCGAGTTCACGCCGGGCCGCGCAGCCGAGAAAGGGAATTGCTTCAGCACGGAAAGCGTGCGCGGAAGCATTTCCTTCTCGGAGAAGGTTGGGAACCACAAACTCAGGTAAAGAGAGTCGGCCATGGTCAACGTATCGGATGTGAGGGCAGCCGCCGCGTTGCCCGTGGCGCATCGGACGTCCGCGCGGTATTCACAAACAACGTCGCGACAGCATACCAGCAAGCGGTGCTCGGTGCAGGGCGAAGCCGCGCCGACTGTGCTATAACCGCAGGAATGTCTTCCGCTGAACCAGAAGCGTTACGACCACGCCCGCGGGTGGTGGTGGTGATGCCCGCCTACAACGCGGCGCGCACGCTGAAGCTCACGTATACCAGCCTGCCGCACGAGCGTGTGGACCACGTGATTTTGGTGGACGACGGCAGCTCCGACGAGACGCTGGCGATCGCGCAGGAGCTCGGGCTACAGATCTTCGTTCACAACCGGAACTACGGGTATGGCGCGAACCAGAAGACCTGTTATCGCGAGGCGCTGAAGGCAGGCGCGGAGATCGTGGTGATGGTGCATCCGGATTACCAGTACGATCCGCGGCTTCTGCCGGCGGTGATTGAGCCGATCGAGCGCGGCCAGGCCGACATGGTGCTGGGCTCGCGCCTCATGGGCAGCAGCCCGATGGCGCAGGGAATGCCGTGGTGGAAGTATCTCTCGAACCGCGCGCTCACGACGCTCGAGAACTGGGCCTTCGGCCTGCGCCTCTCCGAGTACCACACCGGGTATCGCGCGTTCGACGCCCGCGTGCTCGAGTCGGTGAACCTGGCGATGAATTCCGACCAATTCATCTTCGACCAGGAGATCATCGCGCAGGTTGTCGCAGCCGGGTTCCGCATTGCAGAAGTGCCCGTGCCGACGCGCTATTTTCCCGAGGCCTCGTCGGCGGGTTTTCTGGTGAGCGTGCGATACGGCTGCGGCATTCTGTGGCTGATGAAGCGCTACCTGCTGCACCGCCTGGGCATCTGGCGGCAGAAGCAATTTCTCTCGCTCAAGCAGCGTTACGCCGCCGTCCCGCTCGGCCAGGACGAGTCGCGTGCGGCGGTGGAGCGCAACGAGAGCGCATGAGGAAAACAGGCACGATCGGGGACCGATGTGACAAAGTCAGCGCGCGGAACCGGTCCTTTCGCATTGCTCAGGATTTCGGCAACGGGCTGCTGCTTCCCTTGCCCGCAAAGCGCCTCAACTTTGACGCCTTCGCACCGCCGCTGCTACCATGAAGTGAGCGCTCAGCGCTGTTGGGAGCGCATGCGCGTCCCGCCTTTCGATCGCGTCCCCGTCGTCTAGCCCGGCCTAGGACATCGCCCTTTCACGGCGGTAACACGGGTTCAAATCCCGTCGGGGACGCCAAGTCCCTTCGCGATGATGGTTCATCGCCGCTGAAGTGAAGGCCCGGGGAACCCTATTGCGCCCACGGGGTGATTCAGTGCGCGAGGGGAGAGGGCAAGTTCAGGTCAGGAACGGGGCCAATCGCTTGCGAAGTTCGGCGGCGTCCAGAGGGGCGCCGCTGTTGAAGGCGTCGACGATCTGCGCGATCGCCCTCTTGCCGTCGAGTCGCGACGACCAGCTCAGAAATCCATCGAAGACGGAGTCTCCGGCGGCGGCGCGGCTGATTTCCCAATCCTTCGTGTGATCGTCGAGTTCGGTGTAATAGACGACCCGATATGTCCCTTCGAGCGCGTCGCGATAGATCTCGAACATGATTTTTCCGTCGTTCATAGGGAGGCATGTTACCCACCGGCAATTCTTTTATTCCAGATGCAATCCGCAGTGGCGCATGTTGACCGTTGAAAAGGGGCCTTTCCCGCTTGCCAGACCTCTCGAGCCTGGGGTAGCCTGAGGTCCCTGCTTACGCAGGGTGGGTCTGTCCGTGCCTTGTACGCCTGGCATGTTCGTGAAAACGGGACAGATGAACGCTTGGTTCGTCGCCTCCACGGCAGACTGCCCATCCCGCAGCTCCGTTCTCTCCGCTGGCAACTTGCGGGGTTTTCACAGTTTCCAACCCTCCGTAGAGTGCGTTCTCCGTTCGTCCACTCCGTCGGCGGCCGTAGCGGCAAGTGCGGCTGCTTCATGGACCTCACTTGCGCAAATTTCCATGATGTTCCCGTTTACGCCGTTCATCAGCCGTGTAATCAGCCGTGCTCGCCCTGAGCACAGGAGACGCAGCCATGTCCGTCAGCAGAATCGATATCCCACTGGAGAATCTGGGAAAGGGGACCGATCCCGAAATCGAAATCCGGCGGCGACTCGAAGGTGAGCGCGCGCGCCTGGCGCGCGAGCTGGGGCTGGGCGCACAACGCCAGCATTTCCGCCGGCCGGTTGAGCGGGCGTTTACAGCCGAGGAACGCGGCAAGGTCACCATCCTGATTGGCGGCCTGACGTGGAAGCACGAGAAGCTGATGCGCGCCGTTTTCCAAGGCTGCGGCTACCGCTGCGAGATCCTGCCCACTCCGAACGTGGCCGCGTTCCAGCTTGGCAAAGAGTACGGGAACAACGGACAGTGCAATCCCACGTACTTCACGGTCGGCAACCTGGTGCAGTACCTGCAGGGTCTTGAGTCGTCCGGCGTCCGGCGCGAGGACATTTTGGACAACTATGTGTTCTTCACGGCCGGTTCCTGCGGGCCGTGCCGCTTCGGCATGTACGAGTCCGAATACCGGCTGGCGCTGCAGAACGCCGGGTTCGACGGGTTCCGCGTGCTGCTGTTCCAGCAGAACGACGGCGTCAAGGCCGCCAGCGGCGAGCCGGGACTGAAGTTCACTGTCGACTTCGGCATGGGCATGTTCAACGCGTTGAACCTGGGCGACGTAATCAACGACATGATCTACCGCGTTCGCCCGTACGAAGTGAACAAGGGCGAGACCGACCGCGCGTTCCGAGAAGCCGTTGACAGGCTTTGCTCGACGCTGCGCGACCGGGTGGTGTTCGAGGACCACCGCGATCTGCCGCCCTTTCTGGCCAAACGCATCCGGGCGCACAAGAACACGGGCTGGGAAAAGACAGTGAACTCGCTGGGCAAGGTGTGGGACCACCTGTACGGCAAGGCCTACATTGACGCGCTGCACGCCGCTCGCGAGCGCATCGGCCAGGTCGAGGTGGACCGTCTGCGCGTGAAGCCGATCGTCAAGATCATCGGCGAATTCTGGGCGCAGATCACCGAGGGTGACGGCAACTTCCATATGTTTGAATTTCTCGAAAGCGAAGGCGCACAGGTGATGGTCGAGCCGATCGCTACCTGGGTGCTCTATATGCTGTATCAAGCCAAGATCCGTGCAGCCGGCGAGAAGAAGCTGCGGGCGAAATACCAGAACCCGAAGTGGTACGAGCTGAAGAAGCGTGCGCTGAATGAGCTGGCATATCGGGGGAAGTGGCTCGGATTCTCAGTGGGAGAGCAGATCTACCAGCGGCAGTATCACCGCGTGGCGAAGGAATTGGGCGGAATCACCCATCATCTTGTTCCGCAGCGGGAGATGGCCGACCTCGCGCATCCGTTCTACCACCAACTGGCGCGCGGCGGCGAAGGGCACCTGGAAGTCGGCAAGAACATCTATTACACGGTCAATCGCCTCTGCCACATGGTGCTGGCCCTGAAACCGTTCGGCTGCATGCCTTCCACGCAATCCGACGGCGCGCAGTCGGCGGTGGCGAATCACTTCAAAGAAATGATCTTCCTGCCGATCGAAACCTCCGGCGAAGGCGAGATCAACGCCCACAGCCGGGTCCAGATGGCGCTCGGGGAGGCCAAGGTGAAAGCCAAGCTGGAATTCGAGCAGGCGCTGGCCTCGACCGGGAAGCGGCTCGAGGACATCCGCGACTACGTCGCGAACCACCGCGAGCTTCAGCATCCGTTCTATCCCGTGCCGGAGCGCAAAGGCACGACCGGCGTAGCGGCGAACTTTGCGCTGCACGTCTCCGACCTGATGGACGGCAAGGCCAAGATCAGGCCCCTGCCGCAGGCTTTGGCATCGCCGGCGGCCGCTTAAAGCGGCATCCAGCGGTGCTTGCGAGGAGGAGGAATGCCTGCATCCGCGAACCTGAAACACGACCCACCGCCGCCGTTTCGGCTTGACGTGCAACTGCATGAGCTGCTGATGCGGCCGCCACAGGCGCGTCCCATGGCGGCGCCGCTGCGCAACGGCCGCGAGCAACTGCCGGTCCCGCCCTTCCCGTCGCGTCCGGAGCTGCAGGCCGGCGAGGATGCCGAATATCTCCCCACGAACGGCCGGCGGAAGTGGAAGCCGAAGCAGATCCTGCACACGATGAATGGGTGGATGTTTCCGTATTTCAAATCCCGCCTGCTGCCGGGCGACTTCCACCCGATCATCAGCTACCTGTTCACGGAGTGGAAGTGCAACCTCGACTGCCACTACTGTTGGGCGTTCGAGAACAGCGTCAAGGGCATGACGGAAGATGTAGCCAAGCGCTCGATCGAATGGCTGCACTCCACCACCTGCCGGGTACTGGCGCTGATGGGCGGCGAGCCCCTCCTGCGACCCGACTTCGCGCACAAGGTCGTCTACTATGCGGCGAAGAAGGGCTTCTGGGTTTACCTGCCGACGAACGGCCGGCTTCTCCGTCCCGAAGTGATTGATAAGCTCGGTGACGCCGGGGTGGACGTCTTCAATCTCGCGGTGGACGCGGTGGATGTGAAACCGGGCCTGCCCAAGGCGCTGGCCCCCATTCGCCCGTACTTCGAATACCTGCTGAAGAAGCAATACCGCTACGGCTACAGCATCTTCCTCAACATCTGCATCTGCCGGAACAACATGGATGACGTGCGCATGCTGACCGAGATCGCGCACGACAACGGCATCGCGACCGATTACCACATCGTCGAGTCGCCCATGACCGAGCAACCGCACTACAAGCACTTGAATGAGAACCCAACCTTTGTCCGGGAGGAAGACTGGCCGGAGGTCGATGAGCTGCTGCAATGGCTGATCGAGAAGCAGAAAGCCGGCTACAAGATGACGAATTCGTGCTCGCGAATTGCCGAGATGGGTCTGCATATGCGGGGCAAGCTCCAGGAGTGGAACTGCCGCGCCGGCCAGAACACGCTCATCATCCGTACGGACGGGACGTTGGCGCCATGTTTCCCGATGTATTCGGCAAACTACGACTGGGGCGCGATCGAGGACCACAAGTTCGAAGTCAAGCAGCTGGATGCAATGAAGCAGGACTGCCAGAAGCACTGCTTCTCCACGCTCAATCACATTGTCGGCTTCTGCTACAACGACGCGCGCGTCATCAAGTGGCTGCTCAAGCAGGCAGCGCGCGGTTTTCAGGGCGTGACGAACTGGAACGACTAGCTTCGAGCGGCGGCTGACGGCCGGCCGCGAGGAGAGGGAACACGATGCCGGGTTGTTGCGGGTCGAACGGGAAGAGCGCGAACGGCAAATCGGAACCAATCGACGTGCGCATCGATGACTTGCTGCGCACGACCCACATGCGCGGACGGATGCCGGCCCTGATTGAGCAAAGGGCCGCGCAAGCCGCCGCAGAAGAGCCCTTCGCGATCAGATTCTTCGCCGGCGTCGACGTGGGCTCCACCACGGTGAAGGCCGTGGTCGTGGATGCCAAGAGCGACCAGGTGCTCTGGCAGGACTACCAGCGCCACGAGACCAAGCAGCCGGAAAAGCTTCTTGAATTTCTGCAGCGGCTGGAATCGGAGGTTGGTATCGCGCCCAACAACTGCCGCGTGTTCATCACGGGCTCCGGCGGCGCGACACTCGCGGGCCTGGTCGGCGCAAAGTTCGTGCAGGAAGTTACGGCGGTTTCGCTTGCGGTCGAGAAGCTTCACCCCGAAGTCAATTCGGTGATCGAACTCGGGGGACAGGACGCGAAGATCATCGTCTTCAAGGAAGACCAGTCAACCGGGCGCAAGAAGAAGATTCCGTCGATGAACGACAAGTGCGCCGGCGGCACCGGCGCCGTGATCGACAAGATCAATGCCAAGCTGAAGATTCCGGCCGAACGGCTGTGTGACCAGGGCTACACCGGGTTCAAGCTGCATCCGGTGGCGGGCAAGTGCGGTGTTTTCGCCGAAACCGACGTCAACGGACTGCAAAAGCAGGGGGTCCCGCCGGACGAGCTGATGGCGTCGCTGTTCGAAGCCATCGTGATGCAGAACCTGACGGTGCTGACGCGCGGCCACACGCTGCGTCCGCATGTGCTGCTGCTCGGCGGGCCCAATACGTTCATTCGCGGCATGCGCGAGGCCTGGCAGGCGAACATTCCGCGCATGTGGCAGGAGCGCAAGGTCGAGCTCCCCTCCGGCGCGCGTCCCGAAGACTTGATCAAGGTCCCGGCCAACGCGCAGTACTTCGCGGCGCTGGGCTCGATCGAGTTCGGCAAGGGCGAGGACGAAGAAGTCGGCCGTTATCGCGGGACGGAGCGCCTGGTGGAATACATCACGGTCGGCCGGCAGCGGGAGAAGGAGGCTTCGGGGGCAAAGGGGCTGAGCGAATCGGCCGAGGAGCTGGCGCAGTTCAAAGAAGCGTATCGGGTGAAGCCGTTCGCGGCGGCAAAGTTCGAGCCCGGAACAGTGGTGCAGGGCTTTGTCGGGGTGGACGGCGGGTCGACCTCGACGAAGGCGGTCCTCATCTCCGAGTCCGGCGAGATTTTGTGCAAGGCATACCAGCTCTCGAACGGCAACCCGATCCAGGACACGATCGAGATGTTCGCCGCTCTGCGCAAGCAGGTGGAGAGCCAGGGCGCGTCGCTCGACATCCTCGGCGTCGGCACGACCGGGTACGCGAAGGACATTCTCAAGGACGTGCTCAAGGCTGATGTAGCGCTCGTAGAGACGGTGGCGCACACCGAGTCAGCGAGGCGCTTCTACGACGATCCGCATGTGATCGTGGACGTCGGCGGGCAGGACATCAAGCTCATCGTCCTGAAAGACGGCCGGGTCAAGGACTTCAAGCTGAACACGCAGTGCTCGGCGGGCAACGGCTATTTCCTGCAGTCCACCGCCGAAGGGTTCGGCATGCAGGTGGAGGAGTATTCGGACATTGCGTTTTCGGCGAAGGCGATGCCGGTCTTCGGTTACGGCTGCGCGGTGTTCATGCAGTCCGATATCGTCAACTTCCAGCGCCAGGGATGGCAACCGGAAGAGATATTGGCCGGATTGGCGGCCGTGCTGCCGAAGAACATCTTTCTGTATGTCGCCAGTATTCCGAACCTGGCGAAGCTCGGCTCGCGCTTCATCCTCCAGGGTGGCACACAGAAGAACCTTGCAGCCGTGAAGTCGCAGGTCGACTTCATCAAGTCACATTTCAACGGCGTTCACGCCGAGCCGGAAGTGATCGTTCATCAGCACTGCGGCGAATCGGGCGCGATCGGCGCTGCCGTCGAGGCCCTGCGGCTGTGGAAGGACGGCCACCGCACCAGCTTCATCGGCCTGGAGGCGATCGAGAAGATCAGTTACCGCACCACGCGAAACGAGAGCACGCGCTGCTACTTCTGCAAGAACAACTGCCTGCGGACGTTCATCGACGTGCAACTGGGCGATTTGCAGAGCTGGAAAGCGCCTGCCTTTCAGTCCAAAGTGCCGCTCCAGCCCGGCGAGCAGCGGCTGATCATCTCCACTTGTGAGAAGGGGCAGGTGGAGGACGTCGGCGCGATGCGCGGCATCAAGGCGGGGCTCGATGCGGTCAAGCAGCAGAACCCGAACTTCGTCGAGATCGCGTCGCGCGAGGTATGGAGATCACGCAATCCGGAGAAAGTCGCCGATCCGATTCCCGCCCGCGCCTGGACACGGGCATCGCGGGATCGCCTGGAGCTGATGAAGAAGCGGGCAAGCCTGCGCGTTGGCATGCCGAAGGTGCTGAACATGTACGTCTACGCGCCGGTGTTCAGCGCATATCTGGAAAGCCTGGGCGTGGCGCCCGAGAACATCGTGTACTCGGATTACACGAGTCACGAGATGTACAAGGCCGGCGCGGGCCGCGGCGCCATTGATCCATGCTTCCCGTCGAAGATCGGCATCCCGCACGTTTACAACCTGATTTATGTGAAGCACGCGAAGAAGCCGCTGGACGCGATCTTCTTCCCGATGGTCGACGTGCTCGCAACCTATCTGAAGTGCACGACCGGCTCGAATGCCTGCCCGACGGTCACGGCCACGCCGAACGCGGTGAAGGCCGCCTTCACGAAGGAGCAGGATATCTTCGCGGAAAACGGCATCCGGTATCTGGATCCGATCGTCAACCTTGCCGACCGCAAGCTGTTTGCGCAGCAGATGTTCCAGTGCTGGCAGCCGATCCTGGGCCTTTCCGAGGAAGAGAACCAGCGGGCGGTGGAGCAGGGATTCAGGGCCCTGGAGCAGTATGAATCCGGCCTGCGCCGGCACGCCCGCCAGGTGCTGGATCAACTCGAAGCCGAGGACCGCATCGGGATCGTGATGCTGGGGCGCGTCTACCACCACGATCCGGGCGTCAACCACGAGATCATGGACGAGTTCCAGAAACTAGGCTACCCGGTCTTCTCGCAATCGACCCTGCCGCTCGATGAAGATTTGCTTGACCGCCTCTTTGGGGATGAAGTGCGGGCGGGGACGATCAAACACCCGCTCGATATCACCGACGTCTGGAAGAACGCTTATTCGGCGAGCACCAATCACAAAATCTGGGCGGCGAAGTTCACGGCGCGGCATCCGAACCTGGTGGCGCTGGAGATCTCGAATTTCAAATGCGGACACGATGCGCCGATCTACAGTGTGATTGAAGGGATCATCGAGAGCTCCGGGACGCCGTACTTCGCGTTCAAGGACCTGGACGAGAACAAGCCTACCGGTTCGATCAAGATCCGAGTCGAGACAATCGACTACTTCCTGAAGCGTTATCGCGAAGACCTGGTCAAGCGCCGGGCGGCGATCACTGAACTGGAGCGTCAGCTCTCTGCGATCGAACAGGGCCTGCGACACAGCCGGCCGCGCGCTTCCGAGCTCCAGGAAATGGCCGCGGATTAAAAGTCATGGCTCCATCACCGACGACCGAGTCCTTGCGGGCAGAGAAGCGCGCCAACCTGAGTCAAGCCAGCGACAGGTGTCCCAGTTTCAGGACGCCTGGGCTGGTTGGCCGGGTGTGCAAGCCTGGACCCGGGCAGAAGGCGCTCCCGATGTAAGTTGCTGCTGTTCTGTTGGCGGCCCGGCAATCGCAGCGGGGCGGTCGCCAACGAACCGCGGAGGCTGATCATCCCGCCGCTTCGACCAGTTCTTCGGCGACATCGCGTTCCAGCGACGCGTGGCGCCGCGCCACCAGCACATAGATGGACGGCACGACGAACAGCGTGAACAGACTGCCGATGATCATGCCGCTCACCAGCATGATGCCGATGCTGTTGCGCGCGCCGGCGCCGGGGCCCTTGGCGAGCACGAGCGGGAAGTGTCCGACAACGGTGGCGGCGGTGGTCATCAGGATCGGACGGAGCCGGGTCGTGGCCGCCTGAATCACGGCTTCCACCTTTTCCAGTCCCTGCTCCTGCAAGTGGTTGGCGAACTCCACGATCAGGATGCCGTTCTTCGACACCAGTCCCACCAGCGTAATCAACCCGACCTGGCTATAGATGTTCAGCGTGGTCAGACCCATGAAGGAGAACAGGAGCGCGCCGGAAAGAGCGAGCGGCACCGATCCCGCCAGGATGATAAAGGGATCGCGGAAGCTCTCGAATTGCGCCGCCAGAACCAGGTAGATGAGCACGCCGGAGAGCAGGAAGACGCCGAGGAACTTGCTGCCTTCGGTGCGTAGCTGGCGCGATTCGCCGGCGTAATCCACGGTGAAGCCGGCGGGGAGGATCTTTCTCGCCTCGTCTTCCAGCAAGCTGAGCGCCTTGTCGAGCGGAACGCCCGGAGGGACCACACCCTGGATGCGGACGGCGTTGAGCTGCTGGAACTTCTTCAGATCGCGCGGCTCGGTGGTCGTTTTCAGGCTGGCGAAAGTGGAAAGCGGCACCAGTTTGTTGCCGGCGCCGGTGACGTAGATCTGGGTGAGTTGCTCAGGCGTGAGCCGTTCCACGCGCTTGAGCTGCGGGATCACCTTGTAGCTCTGGCCCTGGCTGCTGAAGCGGTTCACGTAGTTGCCGCCCATCAGCGTGGAAAGGTCGCGGCCGGCCTGGCTCAGGTTCACGCCCTGCGAGCGCAGCTTGTCGCGGTCGAAGACGACCTCGGCCTGGGGCTGGTCGAACTTCAGGTCAGAGTCGGCGTAGATGAACAGTCCGCTCTGGAAGGCCTTGGCGACGAGCTGATCGGCAAACTTGACGAGCTGCTGAGGCTCGGCCGCGGAGGCAACGACGAAGTCCACGGGGAAATTTCCGGCGCCGGGAAGCGGGGGCGGCGTGAGCGGAATCACGCGAACGCCGGCAATCTTCGACAGCGGCCCGGTGGACTCGATGAGCAGTTGCTGCGCCGTCTTGGTGCGCTCGGACCACGGTTTTGTGACCATGCCGCCGAAGCCGCCCGTGGGCGAAATGATCTGAAACACACTGCCGCTCTCAGGAAAAGAGTGGTAAACGTCGTAGATTTGCGAGGAGAACAGCTTCGTCTGGTCGATGGTCGCGTTCGGCGAAGATTGGACGACGCCGAACACCACGCCCTGGTCCTCGGCCGGCGCCAGCTCGCGCTGCGAAAACTGGTAGAAGGGAACGATGAGCGCGGCCACGATCAGCCACAGCGTGAGCACGACGGGCCGATACTGGAGCGTACCGGAGAGCACGCTGGAGTAGGCGCCGCGGACGTTTTCGAAACGGCGGTTCACCCATCCGGCGAATCCACGCTCGGTTTGGCCGGCACGCAGCAGGCGCGACCCCATCATCGGCGAGAGGGTAAGCGCGACCACGCCGGAGATGACCACGGCGCCGGCGAGCGTGAAGGCAAACTCGCGGAAGAGCGCGCCCGTGAGGCCGCCCTGGATTCCGACGGGCGTGTAGACCGCCGCCAGCGTGATCGTCATGGCGATGATCGGGCCGACCAGTTCGCGGGCAGCGTCGATGGCGGCGCGATAGGCGGACTTGCCGGCGTGAATGTGCCGCTCCACGTTTTCCACGATCACGATGGCGTCATCCACCACCAGGCCGACCGAGAGCACGATGGCCAGCAGCGTGAGCAGGTTGATGGTGAATCCGGCGACCGCCATCAGGAAAACGGCGCCGATCAGCGAAATCGGAATCGCGACCACCGGGATCAGCACGGAACGGAACGAGCCGAGGAAGAGGAAGATGACGACGATCACGATGATCAGCGTCTCGCTCAGCGTGTGCAGCACCTCGTGGATCGCGTCATCGATGTACTCGGTTGAGTCGTAGGGGATGCCGACCTTCATGCCGGCGGGCAACTGCTCTCGAATACCGGGGATGGCCTCGCGAACTTTCTTCACCACTTCGAGTGAGTTGGCCGTGGGAAGCGCCCAGATGCCAATGAAGGTGGCGGACTCGCCGTTGAAGCGCACGTCTTCGTCGTAGGTTTCGGCGCCGAGCACGACGTCGGCAATCTCGCCCAGCCGGACGATGGTGCCGTTGCCTTCCTTCACCACGAGCTGACGAAAGTCCTCGGCCGTCTTCAGATCGGTGTTGGCCACCAGGTTCACGGAGACCATGGAGCCCCTGGTGCGCCCCAGGGCCGAGAGATAGTTGTTGTTGGCCAGCGCATCCTGCACGGCCGACGGCGTGATGCCGAGGGCCGCCATTTTGTCGGGCTTGAGCCACACGCGCATGGCGAACGTGCGCTTGCCGAGAATATCGGCGCGCTGCACGCCGCTGATGGCGCTCAGCTTAGGCTGCACGACGCGCGTGAGGTAGTCGGTGATCTGGTTCTGGTCGAGGTCGCGCGATGAGAAGCCGATGTACATCGCCGCAAACTGCGTGTCGGCGGTCTGCAAATCGATGACCGGCGCCTCAGCTTCGGGCGGCAGGTCGTTGCGCACCTGCGCCACCTTGGCCTGGATCTGCGTAAGGGCAGCGTTCGTGTCGTAGTTGAGCTTGAGGTGAACGGTGATCGTGCTGATACCCTGCGCGCTCGACGACTCCATGTAGTCGATGCCGTCGGCGCTGGCGATCACGCGCTCGAGCGGAGTAGTGATGAATCCGCGAACCAGGTCGGCGTTGGCTCCGACGTACACGGTCGAAACCTGTACTTCGGCAATATCACTGCGCGGATACTGGCGGACACTTAAAGAGCGGATCGCCTGCAGTCCGGCGATCAGAATCACCAGGTTGATGCAGATGGCAAGAACCGGCCGGCGTATAAAGAGGTCGGTAAACTTCATGACTAACTGTCCTCGGGTTTCGGCTTCGAGTTATCCGGCGGTTGCACT